>SLDG01000317.1 GCA_007125355.1 Balneolales bacterium
CCGCTGCGAATTGTGAATATTGTGGTGAAGCCTGCTTAATCTGAGTATGAACCTGCTATTTTGTGAACCCTGCCTGCAGCAGGCAGGCACGAAATAACAAAGACCCAAAGTTTTGAGAAAAGAAGTTATTACGGCGTGGACAACATATTAACGAAACTCTTCTTTTCGGATAATATGCTTGATATGCTCGATGTGTTGTGGTAAATGAGATTTGAGGATTCTCCATACAAGGTGTAAATCAACGCCGAAATATTGGTGAGCCAGAAAGTTTCTGAGCATGTGAAATTTCCGCCAGGGTACATGTTGATATTTATCCCGGAATTTATCCGGCAGGTTTCTGGCGGCTTCCCCTATAATCATAAAATTTCGGATTACAGCATCCTGTATCAATTTGTCTTCCATGAAATCGGCGGGTTCCATTCCTTCTGTATAAGAAAGGATGGCTTCCATAGCTTCGAGCATATCCTCTAACAGATATTTGTAGCTCCGGTTCTTTTTACGCGGCCGTGGAATTCTCATACAAAACGAACCTCATTTAAGATTTGATCTCGCAGCTGCCGTTTTAGCGAATTATGGGTGGCTAAATCAACGGGTTTGCCAAGAGCTTCTTCGAGAAGTTCGTGTAAATCGAAGAATTCCCAGCCCAAAGGTTCTTCTAATTCCACCAAAATATCCACATCGCTGTTATAATCGGGTTCATTTCTGGCAAAAGAACCAAAAAATCCTATCTTTAGTACGCCATAACGCTCTTTCAGCTCGGGCTTGAGCGACTGAAGTATGCGTACAATATCTTCGGTTGTTCGTTTGTTCATAAAGTGACGGCTTTCTGATAAGGTACCAAAAAGAGCTGAAATGGTAAATCTGGAAATGCTTGTTTGGAAAAAGAGAGAATAATATTTGACACAAAGTCACAGAGACACGAAGGTTCACTAAGAAGGGTGGGACAGACGTGCTTACTTCTTACATTTTTTATATAAAGAAATCAATTTTGCTATGCGTGCAACAGCATTGGATATTTTTGAGAAAACACTCGAGGTAATGCAGCCGGAACAACTGGTTAGCAACGCTGTATCGATAAATGAGAATCTGATAAAAGCGGGAGACCATCACTTTAAACAGTATGAAATAAATGGGATTTACATTCTGGGTGCCGGAAAAGCATCTGCCCGCATGGCTGAGGGTATCAACAATGCTATCGGCGAATATATATCAGAGGGAATGGTGATTGCTCCCACTAAAAAGGTAAAAAGTATCGGTAAAATCAGAGTTTTGCCGGGAAGCCATCCCCAGCCAAATGAAGACACGCTTACTTCCACAAAAAAACTGATTCAGCTGGCATCTCAAATCCCCGATGACGCGCTTGTTTTTTTTCTAATTTCCGGCGGGACATCCTCATTGCTTGAATTGCCCGCAGATGGTATCGAACTTGAGGATATCTCAGAAGCTTACAAAGCCATTCTAAAAAGCGGAGCGTCTATCCATGAAATGAATTTGATTCGGAAGCAGCTTTCTGACGTGAAAGGTGGAAAATTGCTCAGGTATCTACCAAATTGCACCCTTGTAAACCTCATTTTATCGGATGTGCCCGGCGATGACCCGCGCCATATCGGAAGCGGCCCGACCACACCGGATGCATCTATACCCGCAGATGCTCTGGAACTTATTTCACGCTACAATATGGAAACTAATCTCCCCAAGCCGGTTATTCAAAGCCTGGAAAAACGAAGCAAGGCGCAGGAAACATCCCCCAAAAAAATTGAGCCTGTACAAATTCTGTTGGGAACCTCATTGAAATTTGCTGCATCGGCTTCTCGTTTTGCTGCTAAATATGGCTACAAGGCAAAGGTCGAGCCCTCTGCTTATGATGAGCCTGCCGAGACCTTGGTTGAAAGAATGGTTGAAGATATTGCCTCAAATACATCGGGGAAATATGCGTTATTATATCACGGTGAATCGACCATTCAGGTTACCGGAAATGGCAAGGGCGGGCGGAATCAGCATGTTGCGCTTTTGCTTGCAGACAAGCTCAGGGATGAAAAAGGCTGGCTCGCTCTGAGTGCCGGAACCGACGGAGGTGATGGCCCCACGGATGCTGCCGGTGCGTTTGCAGATGGCGAGACCGTTAAAAATGGCTTAAACTATGGAATGCAAATTGAAGATTACATTCGTAACTTTAATGCGTATCCGTATTTTAAAACACTCGATAGCCTGATTTTCACCGGCCCGACCGGAAACAATCTTATGGATTTTCAACTAATATTAATTGACAGATGATTTGGGAATCACTCGGCCTTTTATGGCTCTTGCTTTTGGTGGCTGTGTTGCCGTTTGTGGCATATTATCTGCGAAAGATAAACCGGGAAAAAATCACCCGTTTTTTTTCAGCGGAACTGCTTGAGAAGCTCAAAAATTCCCCCTGGAAACCGGCAGACCGCACCCGCCAGGTTTTTCTTTACACAGGTCTCGCGCTTTTAGTTATCGGAATGGCCGGCCCGAAAATTGGCAGTGAAATTCGCGAGGTAAAACGTCAGGGTGTGGATTTAATGATTGCCCTTGATGTTTCCAGAGGCATGATGGCGGAAGATGTGCGTCC
>SLDG01000136.1 GCA_007125355.1 Balneolales bacterium
AGAATATTCGGACCATAAGTGGTAACAATATTCATTGCACCTTCTGCTGTTAACATATCTTCGCTCATTGTTTTCAATGTTTAGTTAATATTTAGATAAGCAATGCGAAAGAAATTAAGCCCTTTAAACTTTAAAAGAAACTAAAAATATCCTAATGTTTAATATCATAACTTAGTTAATGCTAAGATTAAATTTTTCATGAATATCTTTACAACACCAAGAATTCAGAGAAAGTGGAATGAAATAAACATATTATAGATTCAATTGATAATATTATGAACCAAAAATATTTGTTACTCCATGGAAACAGCAAAAAATAAAACAGCATTAGTTACTGGGGCATCATCGGGTATAGGTTTAGAGATATGCAGGGAATTGGCCTCGCGTGGGTGCAAGCCTGTTTTAGTAGCCAGAAGAGAAGAGCGGCTTAATGAGTTGGCAAAAGTTCTAAAAAACGATTTTGGTATAGAAGCACCGGTAATCGCCATGGATTTACTTGAAGCTAATGCCACTGAAAAACTATACAAAAAAACAAGTGATGCAGGGCTTGAAATAGATATTCTTGTTAATAACGCGGGGTTTGGATTTAAGGGGCCTCTGCATAAAAGCTCTTTAGAAAATTACAGAAATATGGTCAACCTTAACATTAACGTTCTAACCGAATTGACCTACCTGTATTCAAAAAACATGCTTGAGAAACAAAGCGGCGGCATCATCAATGTTGCTTCAATGGCGGGTTTTGGGCCTATCCCCTATTTCTCTGTCTATGCAGCTTCAAAATCTTATGTAATACAATTCTCTCAGGCATTATGGCAGGAATTCAGTAAATCCGGCATCCATGTATCAGCTTTATGTCCGGGGCCGGTAGAAACAGAGTTTTTTGAGGTAGCCTCTTTAGACCCTGCAAAAATGAGTATGAGAAGCATTCAGAAGCCGGACGAAGTCGCAAAAATTGCCATAGAAAGCCTTTTAAAAAACAAAAGAGTTGTGCCGACATCTGCATCTCTGAAGCTAATGGCCGCAAGCACAAAGTTAGCGCCTACAGTACTTACATTAAAAGCGGCAGAGGTTATGATGGGAAAAGAGATGTAGTATTAATTATTATATAATTACGAATTACGAATGTAGAATTACGAATTGGTCTATCGGCATAATTATGCCTTACAATGTGTCCAAACGAGTATTATTTCTTATCCTATCACATTAGGGTAATTAATAAAAAGACAATTCGTAATTCGTAATTCCCAATTCGTAATTCGCCATTCGTAATTACCGATTTTCCTTTGTTGATTTTTGGATACTGCCTATAAGTTTGAGTAGTTCTTCGCAATCAAGGAGCAATGAATTGGCTTCTTTATCGGATAGGTAACCTGAATCCCGTAACAAGCGCAGCCAATAGTGTGACTCCCTTGCTTCTTTGTAGGAGATGCTCATTTTCGACAAGAAATCCGCCCTGGATTGCCCTCCAATGGCTTCCTCAATATTGGCACCTATGGATGTACCGCTCCGCAACAACTGTTTCGAAAGAACATATTCTTTTTTCTTCTCAACAAGATGACGGTAAAGGAAAACTATCCGCAAAGCAAAAGTATAACTTTTATCTTTTACCGGATTTTCCTTTTCATTCTTCAGCATATTTTTTAATTACGAATGTAGAATTACGAAATACGAATTGGGCCAATCGGCTGTATCGTGCTGTGCAATGTGATATTATAAATCCAAACAAGCATTATTTCTTATCCTTCAGCATTAAGGTAATCAAAAACAAAATAATTCCTAATTCGCAATTCGTAATTCGTAATTCGCAATTCGTAATTCTTAATTCTTAATTGCCAATTTAAATGTGATAATCTCCAATTTATTTAATAATTTACCCTACTGTATATTTATTGGAATTCTAAAATTGCCTGATTAAAAATAACGGTATGCAAAACGAAGAATTGAATTCAAACAGCGAAAGCACCGTATTGTTTGAAAACGAATATTGTCTGATTACTTCAGAGGGTATTTTGAGACAAAAAAATAATTCCTTTTTTGATGGAAAGGATTTACAATCTGAAATCACAAACTCATTTGAAGAGCAGATAAATCCCTATATAGAAGCATTTAAAGAGATAGAGTCTTCTTTGAAATCAGAGTATGGCGATAAAAAGAGTATCTCTGAAAATGAGTGGGATACTATTTTGAATCAGGTAAAATTAGCAGATGCAATAGGGAATTTCGAAAATTTACTTCAGGAATTCAAAAGCAAAATCGCTAAAGAACCGAATACAGAGGCGAAGCAAGAAACGCCGGAAGCAGAACCTAAAGAAGATGCCTTTACGGCAGATATTGTTGCCGATGACCAAGCCGACACCAAGACTAATACCGACGCTTCAGCAGACGCAGACAGAGATGATACAGAAAAGACAACTGATTCTGGGGTTGAAAGTAAGCCTGACCTAAGAGCTGATCATGAAAATAAAAAATCTGAAGATGAAGAAGGCAAAGCTGATGTAGAAGCCGAGGATAATGATCCTGTCAAATACTACGAAGATCTTAAAGATAAAGCTGAAAAAGCCGCGACATCAACCAATTTTAACAATGGCCTTAAAACCATAGACGCAATACTTGCCGGCTGGGGTGAGGGTCCTGAAGCAGACGCATCTTTTAAAGACAGCCTGCGCCACAAAGTTGAGAAAGCTAAAGATAATTTACTGAATCGCAAGGCGGAGTATGAGAAGAAACAGGAAGACCGGAAGGAAAAGAATTTTAAAAAACGAGAAGAAATCCTTGCAAAATTTCAGCAGATTGTTGAAAAGAAAAAGTGGCAGCTTCAAAATCAGATAAACAGTTTCCAGCGGAAATTTGACTCTTTAAAACCTCTTCCGAAGGAGGGTGTTGAAGACCAAAACAAAAAATTTCAGGAATTGCTTTCTGTATTTGATGAAAACAGGGTTCAATACCTGGTAGACGTTGGCCTGAAAGAAGAAGATAATTTTACCGGCAAGCTTATAATCACCGAAAAACTTGAGAGATTGATAGCCAGAGAAGTTGATGATTCGACTGATTGGGAAGCCCTTGGCAACGAGTTTAACGAGTTGTTAAAGCAATGGAGAAAAATAGGCAGAGTACCGATCGAAAAAGAGGCTGACTTAAAAGCCCGATTCGACAAAGC
The DNA here is from genome assembly GCA_007125355.1 of Balneolales bacterium. Lineage (GTDB taxonomy): Bacteria > Bacteroidota > Rhodothermia > Balneolales > Cyclonatronaceae > SLDG01. Next base: position 3,158 of record SLDG01000136.1, read on the forward strand.
AACAGACAGTTTTATTGAAAAAAGGCTGGAATCTGACAAGAAATACAAAAAGCATATCGATAAGCTTAAAAAGAGACACGAAAAACTTATCAGTCGCGCTAAAGCACTCTCTGAAACCGATGATTTGATTTTTGCTTCACGTGAAATAAACCGCTTGCACTCAGACTGGCGGGCACTCGAAAATCTGCCTCAAAAACTAAATGACGAATACTGGGCAGATTTTAAAGAAGCCTCTGACGCTTTTAACAAAATTAAATCTGAAAATGCCGACCTTATTAAGGAACAGGAGGAGAAAAACATTGCGGTTAAACAAGATCTAATTAAAAAAGCACAGGAAGTCGCAGAGAAGCTTGATTTCAAATCTGGAAATAAACAGCTTGATAATTTATTGGCTCAATGGAAAAAATCTGGTCCGGTAACCGGCAAAAAGTCGCGACAATTATGGAGAAAGTTCCGCAAAGCCATGGATGTTTACTACAATCAAAGAAGAAAGCATTTCGAAGGCTTAAGGAAAGAGCAGGAAGAAAACCTTAAGAAAAAAGAAGAAATTGTAGCTGCTATTAAGGAAGCTGCGACAGCAGAGAATCCCGAAGAAGTACTCAAAGACGTTCAAAAACTACAAGATGATTACAAGCAAATCGGATTTGTACCTATCAAAAAGAAAGATAAAATTTGGAAAGCCTACAGAGCAGCTTGCGATAGTTTTTTTGATGCCTTAAGAGATAAAGGTTCAGGCAATGTTAAAGGCTCCCGCTTTGAAAACAGATTGGACAAAGAGGTGACATCCGAAATCTTCAGGCTCAGAAAAGAAGCTGACAGAATCAGAGAGCAAGTCATGAAATTGAAGGATAACATGACCTACTTTAAGCCTAATAAAAAAGGGCTTGAGCTACGCTCAGAGATTCAGGAAAATATTGACAAAGCAGAAGCTGAACTCGAATCTAAAGTAAGTAGGATAAATGAGCTTCAAAAGAAGCTCGATGAGATTCATGAGTAATACTAAAATTATCTGGTTTATTTAAAGCATTACTCTCATCTTTTGGGTAATGCTTTTTTTATTGGTTAATTATCCCGAAACTTTTCAGTTGAAATACGTAAACTGTGTTTGTAACATTCAGAAAAAACGCTGATGCTTAATAATGTACAGTGTTAACCCGGATAATTCACCAAGAAGTTTTCTTGTTAGCAAGGCTAGGGGGGAAATCACCGGAAGGATACCTGAGTACCCTGAATATGATTTTTCAACTTCGACGCGGCTAACGTGGAAATTTCGCAGTACTTTAACTACACCCGAATTTGAGCGAATACAGTATTCATCTATATCAATAGTATTCAATGTTTTATACTTTAATTTTTATACTTTCGTGAATAATTCGGGTTAATCAGATTAGAGCTTTGCCGCAATATCAAAAGAAAAATATCATACTTGAACCCGGCTTTATCTTCTCTTATGTAGGGTTGCTTGGGTATGTAATATTTTTTTTACTAAGGCCCTCTATTGATATAAACAGCGGAAACAGGATTCAGTTTACAAATGCAGAAATGCAACAAAAAACGCGTGCTCTTTTAGAAGAGCTTGAATTCGATTCTGCTAATATCCCGATTTTCTCATCACGATTTAATGACGCACGGCTTTTTCATGAAATAAACGAAAGCTTACCCAATAAAATCCAGCCATTTAGTATGAATCGCGCTGGAATTCCACTTAGCGGGTGGCGATTAACTTTGGCAACCGTAATAGAAGAGCCACAGCCTTTGATTAATGACGAAAACATTTTCTCGATTTCCGGGATAGTCCAACTCACATTTACTGAAACCGGCAGATTGCTTCGGTTAAGGACGAGGGAAAATACCCGACCTCAGTTAGTAATTCAAAATTCTACTTTAGAGGGCGTCGAGCGCTTACTAACCGAGAGTTTTGGTTACAATACTACGGATTTTAAAATAGTAGCTGATACAACTGCAGAAAGTTTTTACGATAAGAGTTTGAATTATTGGCCTCAAAGTGGTGACATCTTATTTAACAGAATAATACCCGGTTTTGGTGAACCTGAAACGATTCGAATAGAATTTGAGAAAAAATTTGATGGATATGAGTATATGCTCTATCTAACCGGCTTTCATGCGAATTACATTAATACCGATAAGCCAACAGAAATTCAGGCGGGCACCTCAGATGGCTTCAAAACACTTATAATTTCTATCCTGACCATCATCCTTATTTCTTTAACCGTTATAATTACAGGTATCAGACAAGTCTTTAAACGCCGGGTAGACTGGAAAAGGTCTCTAACAATACTCATATTGGTTACACTTACTTATTTTATGTGGGTGCTCGGATATTACTGGAACACATTTTATTTGTTCATTGATGGGTGGATTATTTTTGCCGATTTGATACAACAATTTTTTGTCGCCATCATTTTTGGCTTCTTTGCCGCGTTGAGCTACATTTCATGGGAATCACTGGCACGTAATTTAAAAAGTCAACAAATTCCGTTTATTGATGCCTTTTGGTCTGGCAAACTATTACAAAAACAACTCGGTGCCGGCATACTTACAGGTTATGGAGTGGCAGGATTTTATCTTGGAATAATTGCAGTCATACTTTTTGCCTTTAATGGTTATTACGTTCTGATAGACAGTACATTCTTCCAAACAAGAGATATTGTAACCGCCGTACCCGCTTTTCACAAACTCTTGAGTGCCTTCTACTCAAGTATTCTTGGAGTTGTAGCTCCTGTTGGTGTGGCATTTTGCCTTTTGGCATTGTGGGTAAGACCCAACACTTTGCGGGTTATTCTTACCACCATTATAGCGGGCTTCGGGTTATACGCATTTAGCAACTTTATGGAAATAAGTTTTGAGGGTTTTTATCACATATTAGTCTACATAGTCCTTGCAGTTCCTCTCGTACTGGCTTACAGGTACTTTGGGTTAGTATCTGCGCTTATTTCATGGTTCATTCTACTCATTGTATTTAAAGCAATACCATTAATGGGCGCGCCAAATACTGAAATTACTCTAAACCTTTGGCTGTTGGTTGCTATTTTCTTTTTGCCCTTCATTATTGGGTTGATAGGATTAAGAGGCAAAGACATACAATCTTATACAGAATTCGCACCCGAATACGAATCTGCAGAGAAAACCCAACTCCGCTACCAAAAAGAACTTGCTATTGCGAAAGAGAGTCAATACGCGCTTATGCCGGTTTCAGCACCCGGTGTGGAAGGATTTGATATCAGGGGATTTTTTCTACCCTCGTACGAAGTAGGCGGCGATTTCTATGATTACGAAGTTATTAACGACGACACGGGAGAGACCCAGGCCATTGCTTTGGCAATCGCAGACGTTTCCGGAAAAGCTATGAAATCTGCCATACATGCTGTTTTTACCAGCGGCTTGCTTCTGAGCCGGATTCATTCTGACTCACCTGAAATTATTTTGACGCAAATAAATCCAATCCTTTTCAAAAAAACAGATAAAAAAACGTTTATAACCTGCCAAATTGGAAGAATAAATACAAAAACCAAAGAACTCGTTTTATCTAATGCCGGCCACTGCCCTCCCCTTTTAAAAAGAAATGATAAAACCACATTCATAAAAACCATTGAGCCCCGATATCCGCTCGGAATTAAAAACAAAGTTGACTATCGGTCTGTTAAGGTTTCACTTGAGAAAGGCGATTTACTCCTGTTTTACTCAGATGGACTTGCTGAGGCACAAAACAAAAAAGGCGATCGCCTGGACTTCGATGAACTCATTAAATTAGTGGATTCGTTCGAAACCGATAATCTGTCAACAGAAGATATCTGCACAAAAATCAAACGTTTTATACTCGATTACAGTAACTACGAATTAGTAGATGACACTACAGTGATTTGTGTTAAAGTGGTTTAGAAAACTCTCTTTTTTACCCCAATAACTAAGTTGTTAGGAGTGCATTTCTTTTACAGTAGATTTTACTAATTTACCGCTAATGAGAAAGAGAAGCATCACTTCAGCCCTTTTTGTAATTCTGCTACCTGTAGTAGGTGTACTTCTTTTTGTGCTTTCCATTGAATTGCATGTAAACAGCTTTTCGAAAAACAGGATTTTTGAATCCATAGAGAATACACCTCAAATGGAAGTAGGCCTGATACCCGGAACCAGTAAATTTACCGTTAGAGGAACCAGAAATCACTACTATCAAAACCGACTGGATGCGGCAGTTGCATTGTTTAATGATGGGATCATAAACAAAATTATTGTTAGCGGAGACACAAGAGATCCATTTTACAACGAGCCGGATCGAATGGAACAAGATTTAATTGAGATGGGTATCCCAATGGAAAGAATCATCCGTGATAATGACGGTTATAGAACACTTAACTCTGTACTTAATGCCAGAAATTTAACAGATTCAGATTCAATTCTGTTTATATCCCAAAAATTTCATAATCAGCGTGCTCTATACCTTGCCGTAGCACATAATATCGAAATGCGGGCTTTTAACGCAACAGATGTATCAAAACGAGGCGGACTGAGAACACAAATCCGCGAACGTTTTGCCCGTATAAAAGCCGTAGCAGATGTGCATTTTCTCAACTCTGAAGCCAATTCCGATTAAAGCCTTCCGATTCACTTTTTATCTGAATTTGAATCCTCTTATATTTCTCATACAGAAATTATTTACCACTACCAGAAAGAAAGACGCTCAATTGGAAGCGCTTTTTTATAAATTATTTTGTGTTTATGGATTCTAAATCATTAAAGCCTGAAACCTTAATGCTTTCTTACGGCTATAAGCCGGAATTATCTGAAGGTTCAATAAAATGTCCCATTTTTCAAACCTCTACTTTTGTATTTAAAAACGCCGAAGACGGCAAAGCTTTTTTTGAGGTCGCTTACGGCCTGCGGGAAAAAGAAGAGAAAGAAGAACCCGGACTGATTTATAGTCGTATCAATAATCCCGATCTGGAAATTCTCGAAAATCGGCTCGCAATTTGGGATGATGCCGACGAGTGTGCGGTTTTTGAAAGTGGGATGTCTGCCATAACCACTACGTTTCTTGAATTTTTGAATCCGGGGGATGTATTGCTGCATAGTTGTCCGGTTTATGGGGGAACAGACCACTTCATAAGCCACTTTTTACCCCGTTTTGGAATTCACACTGTAGAGTTTAAACCCGGAGAATCGAAACAGCAGATTGAAGAACGACTGAAAGCAAGCGGGCACGCCAAAAAACTCGCCTTAATCTTTATTGAAACTCCGGCAAATCCTACAAATGCGCTCATAGATATTGAAATGTGCAGAGAAATCGCTGACTCATACTCAAAAGATAAACAAGTAGTAGTAGCTGTAGACAATACCTACATGGGGCCGATTTGGCAGCATCCCTTGAAACATGGCGCACACTTTTCTATATATTCGGCTACTAAATACATTGGCGGCCACAGCGACCTTATTGCAGGAGCGGTATGCGGAAATTCAGAAATGATGAAACGTGTTCGTACACTGCGAACTTTCCTGGGGAATATGGCAGCACCCTACACCGGTTGGCTGTTATTAAGAAGCCTTGAAACTCTGAAAATCCGCATGGAAAAACAGTGTGAAAACGCAAGGGTAGTTGCTGATTTCCTTCGTGGGCATCCTAAAGTGGAACGACTGTATTATTTAGGACATTTGGATTCCTCATCACCGGAATATAAAATCTACAAAAAGCAATATACCGCGCCCGGTGCCATGCTTTCTTTTGATATAAAAGGAGGTGAAAAAGAAGCATTCCGTTTTCTTAATAGCCTAAATATATTTAAGCTTGCCGTAAGTTTGGGTAGCACTGAATCACTTGTACAGCACCCTTACACCATGACACACGCAGGAAGCCCGCCCGAACACAATCACGACATTGGAATCACAGACAAACTTGTCAGGCTCTCAATCGGCGTGGAAAATGCTGAGGATTTGGTACATGATATTAGAAGTGCGCTGGAGAAGGTGTGAGGTTGAGTTAGCTGTTATGAACACCTGTTGGCGGTTTTAGCTCCTCGTGGTGCTGAACTAATATCCGCGCTTACGCTTGGATACATTTGATGGATATGAAAGTCGCATAAGCACCAATGGCATCCCGCAAAAGCCCACCTATATTGGTAAAAAAACCTCTAAACTTTTGGTTTTTGTGCGGGATGACATGTGGCTTGATATTATGCAGTTAATACAACTCTGTCATTAGTAGCAAACGGGACTTGTTGTTAAAATAGGGCACAATACAATTCCCATATTTGATGCATAAACAAATAAACGAATAAACCCAGCTCCCGGCACTTCAAATAAAAACCTTCCTAACAATTTCCACCACACTCGATCGTTTTTCCGCTTGTCATAAATTGTGCGTATTTTGCGTACTTGTCAATTATTCAGTAACCCATCAACTCTAACCAAATTAATTGTATTTCATAACCATGAAACAATCATTTCTGATATTCTTTTTTGCTCTTTCATTTCTTTTCGTTTCAGGCTGTTCACTCTTTCAAGGTACAACAGATGCAGATTCCCTGATTATAGGTGAAGTTGGAGGAGAAAGAATTTCTTTCAGCGAAATGCGAACCAGTTTTCACTCCGCTCCTGCATTAGATAGCGAAGATTATGATGAAAAAGCTGAATTACTGGATTTTCTGGATCTCTACATCGACTATCGTACCAAAGTAAGAGCTGCACAAGATGCCGGTTACTTTGAAAAAGAAGAAATCCTTACAGAGTTGCACCAATATCAAATGCAATCTGTTTTCCCGTATTGGCTCGAAATGCGTTTCCGCGACCAGTTGCTTGACGAGCTTGTAGAACGTTCTGAAAAAGAAATTCATACATCCCACATTCTTATTTCTGTTCCCGAAAATGCATCTCCCTCTGATACACTCAGAGCATGGAACAGGCTGATGGAAGCAAGAGAGAAATTCCTTAATGAAGAGGACACATTCGAAAACCTCATGGAAACTTACTCAACAAGACAAGGCGGCCGTAGCATGGGAGGCGATCTTGGGTTCGTAAGCGCAGGCTGGGCAATTAAACCTTTTGAAGATATAGCTTATAATACGCCGGAAGGTGAAATCTCAATGCCGTTCAGAACAAGTTTCGGTTACCATGTGCTTAAAGTTCACGAAATCAGAGAAAAACAGCCCGATCGTAACTACTCTCATATTTATTTCCGTACCCGTGGACAAGGATTTTCTCTTGTAAGCGCTCAGGAACGTTCGCAGGAAGCTTTTGAGAGAATACAAGCTGGTGATGAGTGGGATCAAATTGTAATGGAATTTTCGGATGATCCTGAATCAAAAAACAGAGGTGGCGATATTGGTTGGCTTGAACCTGCCAGATTTCAGCCCAACTTCCTTGCCGGACTTGAAGTTTTAGAAACCCAAGGGCAAATTACCGATCCGTTTGAAAGCGAGTACGGAATCCACATTGTAAGGCTCGACTCTATTAGGACTTACCGCGATGAAGCACATTTACGTGAAGAACTTTACGAGAGGCTAAGAAATCTGCCGCGTTATCGTGAAAACAGGCTTTACACCATACAAAATATTCGAAGAGCCGCGAACGACAGCCTTTACACATCAGCCTATGAGGACTTCATTGAGTTCTTTACTGCCAACAGCGAACTTGAGTTCGATGAAATTGAATTCCCACAAGGGCTTTTAGAAAGGCCGTTTTATCGTATTAATGATGAGGTTTTCCCAGTTTCTCATTACAGAGATTTCGTTTCGGAACGTTTGGAACACACAGAAAATAACCGTTATAATCACGGAGTACTCAATCAATATTTTGAGCGTATGGCGAACCATGTTATCGTGCCTGTAACCAAAAGGGAATTCCCTGAATTTAAGCAGCTTAGCAGGCAGTACTTAGAAGGCTTAGCCGTTTTCCAAATCACAGAAGATTCAGTATGGACGTATTCTATGACCGACAGTCTGCGATTGAAAGATTTGTATGAGCAGAATAAAGAAAATTACTGGTTCAGCACGCGCTACCGCTACTACCGAATAACTGCAGATTCAGATTCTCTGCTTACCTCTGCGAAAGAGGTTATTAACTCCGGAGTTCCGGTTGACAGTGTCAGAAACGAAGTTCGCGGCCTCATTCTCAGAACTGATGTAATTAACAGTCTGCAGGATTTTCCTTTTAACCATTTAGATGGCCTGAATCCGGGTGAGTTTTCTGAGTTTTTTGAATTCAGAAACCGTCCGACCATGCTCTATCTCGCAGAAATTCTGGAACCACGACAAATGACGTTCGATGAAGCATTTATGAGAGTCGTTTCAGACTATCAACCAATTCGTGAAAAAGAATGGATGGAATCGCTGAGAGAACAATATGCGGTACGTGTCCACAGAGAAAGACTCGAGAACTTTTTGGCTGATATTGATTAAATCACATCAACATAGCATTATTATATATTTGTTCATTCTTGGGCTGTTAATGGCTGTTGCCGGATGCAGCCCTGCTGATGAACCTGGAGAAAACCGCGTAATAGCAGAAGTTGGCATTAATCAACTAACGCTTGATTATGCCTTAAGCCGTATCCCTGAACATGTGCTGCTTCAAGATAGCGCCACCGCAGTAAACAGATACCGGCAACAATGGATTCGCAACCGTGTTTTGGCTGACGAGGCAGTTCGAATGGGCATCAGAGAAACAGATGAGTTCAAAAACCGCCTTGATCAAATCAGCGATGAACTTGCCATTCAATTATTACTACAACATATAAAAAGCGAAATTGTACCCGATCCTGTTTCAATTGAAGATGCAGCAGATTTTTATATGTTAAACAGAGATAGCTTTATTTTGAGTGAACGACAGGTAAGATTCCATCACTTGACAACAAATAATATCAATGATGCAAACAGGGCAAGAAATGAACTTTTGCGAGGTGAACCATGGGAAGAAATTGTAGAGAGATATTCATCTAACAAAGCCTATGCCCTTCGAAATTCAAATATATTTCATCCCATAAGCGGGGCTTTAGAAGAATATCCTGCTATGGCACAATTTATCCGTGTAATTGGTGTTACAGAAGTAAGCCAAATTCGACAAATCGGAACCTCATTTCATTTTGTTCAACTTATTGAAGAACGTTCAGCAGGCGAAGTACCTGATTCTGAGTGGGCATTTACTCGTATTCAAGATTTGCTTACGTTAGAACAAAAAAGGAAACATTTGAATGCATTCGAACAAAACCTAATCCGTAGGGCAGAAGCAAACCGCGAAATAAAAATAATCGATTAAAAAACATGTTTAGTAAAACCACCAAAATTTTAAGTCTAATCCTCATACTAATTTTTGCTGCTGGTGCAGTCCAGGCTCAACAAGCAAGGGTATTAGATAGAATAGTAGCTATTGTGAATGAACACATCATCCTGCAATCAGATGTTGATTCAAGGGTTAATGAGTTTATTCAGGGACAAAGAGGATTAGAGTTTTCAGACGAACTCTGGTTTGAAGCTCTTGAAACCGTAATCGACCACTATGTTTTGTTCGAACAAGCAAGGATAGACTCTATTGTAGTATCAGATGATGAGGTTAATCGCGCCATGGACCAAAGGATTAATCAGCTGATTGCGCAGGTCGGCAGTGAGGAAGCCCTTGAACGTGCTGTTGGGCAGAGTATTATTCAAATGAGGGCACAATTCAGAGATACATTCAGACGTGAAATGATGGTGGAACGAGCCAGAAACATAAAACTAAGAGGAATCAGAATTACCAGGTCTGAGGTAGTAGATTTTTTTAATACTATTCCACAGGACTCCATCCCTATTGTACCTGAAACCGTTCAATTGAGTCAAATCGTTGTCATCCCCCCTACCAAACAGGCAGCCAGACAAACAGCCATGAACAAAGCAGCAGCATTGAGAGACTCTATAATAAACCATGGTGCTGATATTGAAGCCTTAGCAAGACGACATAGCGACGGTCCCGGTGCCTCAAGAGGAGGATTGATACCGCTGATGCCCATGTCTGATCTGGTATCGGAGTATTCAGCAGCAGCTGCAGCACTTAGCCCCGGTGAAGTTTCAAATGTTGTAGAAACACAGTTTGGCTTTCATGTAATCAGGTTAAACAGACGGGTTGGCGACCAAATTGAAACCAACCACATCTTAATTCAAATTGGAGAAGAAGATGTGGATGAAGACTACGCCCGAAATAAACTTACAGCCATAAGAGACAGTGTAATGCAGCATAATAAACGCTTTAGCGAAATGGCCAGAAAACATTCTGAGGATATGAATACAGCACCTACAGGTGGCAGAATTACTGATCCCAGAAGTGGAGAGCGACGCCTTGCTGTTGACGACCTTGACCCGGAACTCTACAGAGCCCAATTAAGGCTTCTCGAAGACGGCCAGATTACCGAGCCGCTTCGTTTCACAACAGGTTCCAGAAATAACAGGCAAACAGCTTTCAGAATCGTGAAACTTAATCAACGTATTGAAGAGCATCCGGCTAACCTTGAACAAGATTTCGAAATTCTCAGAACGTTTGCACTTCAACAGAAACAATTCGAGGAGTTTAACCGTTGGATGGAAGAACTCCGTAATGATATTTATGTGGAATACAGAATAGAGAGACCACAAGCAGGCAATCTATAATTTTTTATCAAGAATTAATGACGAATACACAGCAAATCGAAAAGGATGCGCAGGCATTTGCAGCTGCATTTAAAAATTTAAAGAGTGAAATTGGCAAGGTAGTTGTAGGTCAAGACCACATAATTGAAAATTTATTAATTAGCTTGTTTTCACGCGGTCATTGTGTCCTTATAGGTGTACCGGGACTTGCCAAAACCCTCTTGATTCGTACATTAGCAGAAACGCTAAATTTAAGCTTTAACAGAATTCAGTTCACCCCGGATTTGATGCCAAGTGACATTACCGGAACTGAAATTATTGAGGAGGATACCGCTACCGGAAACAAGCGCTTCAAGTTTTTTAAAGGCCCTGTTTTCGCTAACATTATTTTGGCTGATGAAATTAACCGTACCCCGCCAAAAACTCAGGCGGCACTGCTTGAGGCCATGCAGGAGTACCGTGTTACGGCATCGGGAACCACATATGAATTAGATCAACCGTTTTTTGTGCTCGCCACTCAAAACCCGATTGAGCAAGAAGGTACATATCCCCTGCCTGAAGCACAGTTAGACCGGTTTATGTTTAATTTGTGGCTCGATTACCCAAGTTTCGAAGAAGAAATGCAAATTGTAAGCCGAACCACTGCCGCAAAAGCAGAGTCGGTAAATCAAATACTTTCAGGCGAGGATATCTTAAAATATCAAAAATTGACCAGAGAAGTGCCGGTACCCGAAAGTGTGCTGAATCACGCTGTTAAAATTGTAAATATGACTCGCCCCCACAATGAGCTGGCACCCGATTTTGTTAAGAAATACATGACATGGGGTGCAGGCCCGAGGGCTTCGCAGTACCTTGTACTTGGCGGAAAGTCGAGAGCACTTGCCAACGGCAGATTTAACGTTACTGAAGTTGACATCAACGCGCTTGCGGTTCCTGTATTGAGACACAGAATCGTAAATAACTACGCCGCTGAAGCTGAGGGAATTAAGCCCGAGCATCTTATAGAACGTATTCTTAAAGTCGCCTGATACTTCAGAACATAATAATTTACCATGCTATCAGGATTTGAAACAGATACTGCTATTTTATTGCTAATTGCAGGAATTCTGTTCTCGTTCGCAATAGCATGGTGGACATACAGCAGTGATAACCGATTGCCGACTCCGGCAAAATGGCTTAATATTTCTCTTCGGGGTCTCGCCTTTCTGATCCTCATCATGCTATTATTTAACCCATCGATAAACCTTGAGGATAGCCGCGACCTCAAGCAGAGAATCGCTGTTTTAATAGATAATAGCAGAAGTGTCACCATCGAAAAAGGCGAATGGCAGGGACTTGAGAGCATGAATGATGTAGTTCAGGCGCTAAACCTCTCTGACACAACTGCCGTCAGGTATTCTATTTTTGGATTTGATCGGGATTTATTTGTATCGACCATTGATTCTCTTGATTTCGACGGTTCGGTGACAGATATCAACAGCACACTCCGTTCTCTGAATCGAGAATCCACGGATTTGGATGCCGTTATTATGGTAACAGACGGGATTTTTAACAGAGGGCTCGATCCGACTTCGACGGCAATACGCATGGGTGTTCCATTCTATAATGTAGCAATCGGCGATACCACACGCTTGAGAGATGTCTTAGTCAGAAACGTATTTTACAATCCTGATGCCTTTACCAATACAATTATCCCCATTCAGGCAGAAATATTAATAGATGGATTTCCCAATAGAACAATTGATGTCCGCCTTATTGCCGATGGAGAGCTTGTCGAAACCAAACAAATCAGAAGCGATGAATCACGGTCGGTTCATAATCTTGATTTCGAGCTCATGTTCGAAACAGAAGGCACAAAATCCGTAAGAATTGAGATACCGGAATTAGGTGAAGAATGGACGACACTGAATAATACCTATTCATTTTCTCTGAATATTAGAGATGAGCGCATTCGTATTCTTCATTTAGCTTTTGAGGTGCATCCCGATGTCGGTGCTTTACGTAATTTGCTTGCTACCGATGAGAGCATCGTACTAAACCAAATCTCGTGGGCTGGCCGAGACCGGTTCGTTAATGGTCCGCTCCCCACCGATGCCGATACATTAGATGTAATCATACTCCACGGGTATCCGCCATCAGGGCTAAGCTCATCAATCAGGCAACAGGTGACAAGTTTGGTTTCCGGACAAAATGTTGTGGCGCTTTCATTACCGTTGACCAATCAGCAGCAGCTATCTTCTGATTTGGCGAATACGCCTCCTTTGCGTGTAACCGGGTCTGTTCAAACCGCACCTGTTTTGCCTTCACTCAATGATGCAGAAAGAGATAATGCTATTCTCGATCTCGAAATCCCAAATTTTACCAGAGCTCCCGATTTGACAGGCTCTCTACGAAATATAAGAGGAAGCGGTAACTCCAGAGTACTGCTGTATAATTCTTTCAGAGGAGAAGCCACTGATGTACCTGCTGTAGCAATTTCAGAAATCGGGAATACACGATTCGCGCAAGTTTCTTCGTGGAATTGGTTCCGCTGGCAACAAAGCACACAACCTGAAATTCGCAGTTTTTACAGAGGATTTTTCAATAATCTGGTGAAATGGACAAGCGCTGACTCTGACGACCCCATTTTAAACATGGAAACCACAAGAAACCAGTATGAGGAGGGTGATGCTGTAGTATTCAGGGGTAATGTAAGAACCGAAGCCGGGCAGCCAGATACACAGGCACGAGTGGAAATTGAAATTACAGGGCCCGACATGGAATCTATGTTTACCATGCAGCATCAGGGAAGCGGAAGATTCGGACTCGATATTGGTACGCTACCGGCCGGGACATACACTTACAATGCAACATCTTTCAGGGGCGGCACGCAAACCGGAGAACAGCAAGGGTCATTTACCGTAAATGAGAGTATCCTGGAGTTTATGGATACCATCAGGCGAGATCAACTACTGCGATTTATTGCCGATGAATCAGGGGGCGCATTCTTTACGTTTGATCAGGCCTCCGATTTAAGAACACGGCTACAAAGTGATGGCTTGCTCGATTTCAGAACAGAAACGTTTGTGACTGTTAAGCGAATTCATCATCAAATTTGGTGGTTTATCGCGGTGCTTCTACTGCTTACTACAGAGTGGATTGTGCGTAAAAAGTATGATTTGGTTTGATATGAAAAGAATCATTAGTCTTTTAGTCCTCTGCTTTTTGCCCGGATTATCGTTATCCCAAATTAATTTACCACAAAATGGTTTGGATTTTGTATCATCATTAAATCAAGGCCACAATAATTTCATTGTTCCATACAACAGTGGTGAATACAACATAGTATTGGATACACTCATTACCTTAACAGACGATATTACTATTAACTTTATCGAACCTGATTTTAGTTCAGAGGCACAAGAGAGTTTTAGCAGAGTAACATTTGATGGTGTAACATTCACGAGTAATGATGTAGATGATCAAAAGAAAATCATCATAAATCTGCATCATCCGGCAGAAATAAATATTAGTAATTCCAGTTTAATTAATCTTGAACTCCTGACTATCAGATATGGTAAAGTAACTGATTTATTTATTGAGAACAATGAACCACAGCTGAATATTTACAACAACCGGTTTATTAATGACAGCTTTACACAAAGCGATTATTTGAACTTAATTCAAATTCATCGCAGCAACAATACTCAACCAGGCGATGTTGTGAGAATTAAAAATATAAACATTGCACATAATGAGTTTTTATTAAAAAGGCCAAACAGGCATAACTGGTCATTTGAGGATTTTATCCAAGACAAGTTATATAGCAATGCAATTTGGCTACATAGAAGATTCAATACTGATCAGGTTTCTCATATAAATATTGAGCATAATAAATTTTATCTCAATAACACGTATGATACCCGATACGAGCATGCTGTTGCCGGAATCATCTTCCACAACATGGTTCCGGAAGCAAATAGAGAAAACATTGAGTTCCTGAATTTTCATAACGACGGTTTATTTACTTATAACAGTAATATAACTATAGATAACAACGAGTTTTATACTAAGGCAAAATACTCAAGGGGAGCTATAGTCCTGATGGGGCCTTACAGTGAGGTGAAAATCAATGAAAATATTCTCAAGGGATTTTCAAGATACATGTTTAGGAGAGACAGCCAAGATTCTAATAAATTTGTCATTCATCCATTTCATTCGATAGTACTATATGGAGCTCGTGATGTTAAAATAGATGGGTCATACTCATATGATTTCAAAAATGTCTCAATTACCAGGAATATTATTGAAACCAAAAGTGCAGGGATAGGACTAAGCGGAGCAAGAGATGTAGTTATCTCTGAAAATAAAATTAAGCTGATCAAAAAAAGAAACTACAGCATAGATTTTCAGTTGCATGAAAAAGAGTTTGCAATAATTCGCGATAGGGAAGCAATAGGCGTAAGAACTGCTGCAGTTAGAGATACGAACACAATTTCACGTCGAATAGAAATCTCTAATAATAAGATAGACGTGAATAACCAAAAATCAGGACAAGGTATAAATTTGAGGCATGTTGGAAGTGTTGATGTGCTTTTTAATGAAATACATAATGTAAGTAGCTTTGGTATTAAACATAGTTCTGAATCTAATGTTATGGCCAGCAATAGAATTGAGCTAATGAGAATTATTGGAAATAAAATAACAGTTAATCGAGGTTACAGTTCATTATATACTCACAGAAAAGCGGGTTTGTGGGCAAATGATAGCGATGGAAACTATGTAAGCAGGTTACCGTTAGGTGGAATTGTCTTTTTCAGAAGAATCCCGGAGAAAAATATTAGTGATATTTTATCTGTTAATTTGAGTGGGAAGAATGAATCAATAATCATTGAAGACAATATCATCAGTAAAAGAGACCTGCAAACGAGGAGTTTGTTTTTTGAAAATGTAGTAAGGGTAAATGGAAGAAATATTAACCTTATTGAATATGCCCAAGAACGTAATCTTGATTTAAATAATTTTGTTAATTATAAGATAAATTTGCCGACAAGCATTTATAAGTAGGGGCCAGGTTTTAGCCAAAGTAATATTTAGATACTCTAGTGATTTGTCAAGGGTGTGCTGTCTAAAAGTACCTGTCAGGTTTTCACGCTTAGGTAGTGATTTAGAATAATATGACCCTTAAAACCTGACAGGACTGCGGCACATTAGACTTGACTTGACACTAGTATTCGCTGATAAATTAAGAGTAAAATTAAAACCGGATTACTCACCGTATTTCTCCAAAAGCTTCTCAAGCGACTCCTGTCCTCTTTTAACATTGAGCTCTTTTTCATAAATAACCGGCTCAGCCGCACGCTCCTTGCAATCCTGAATAGCGCAACGTTCACATGTTTTGTTCACAATCAGGGATTCAATAGACGGGTCATTCCAAAAGCGGACTTTCCTCTTGAACGTATCGGTCATTACAAAACCAAGTGTAACGCAGGAATTCGTATTTTTTGTCAACCGTAATGGCCGCGCAATTGAAGCACAAAAATATTCATTTTCGGTTTGGTAAAAACGTGACTTTTGTACTCCGACTATCGGTTGCTTACTGGATGTATTATTTGCTTTTTTCTTGAGTTCCTTCAGCAAAATCAATGTAATCCAACGGCGACAATAATGCTCATTCAGCCCGATACCGTGAGGTTGATGCAACCGTGAAAAATGGAGTTCTTTTGTCAGGTTGTACGTATTATTCGTAAGATTATGATGAAATCTGAGAAAATAAAGTTGGTCGATATTGAAAAATTCAGGAAGGATTTGAGTCAACCTGTGATAAAACATTTCGGGTGTGGCACCGAAACGTTGCATAATATCCAAAAACGCATCCCCATTCCAAACATCATTTTTGAAAAATAACCGGAGTTCGTCTACAAAAGAACGTCTCTTTATCAATAGTGCACCGGCAAAGTACGATGATTTGAAATTATTCAATAATGCATCGAAAGAGGGGGATTGCATCAGCACCGCTGATTTTTCCCCATGACTCAACTTAAGAACCTTATAACCGATTTCTTTAGCCAGAATAAAGTTTTTTTGGGATTCAAGAAGGCTGTTATTTAGAATAATTTTAGGCTTCTTTCCAGGTATAAAAAAAGATCGCACACCCGCCAGGCCCTGTTCATGTGTGAACTCTTCTTCTATGATTTCATAATTGAACTTATCCTTTAAAAAAGTAGACAAAGCTGAGTAAGAAACAGTTTTATATTTAAACTCCGCTTTATCGGATATAAACCGCTCGGCGGCATCTTCAATATCCGGAAAATAATTGTTGTGCATCTCCTGATATGACCTCATCGCGGCAAAAAGCAGATGTTCTACCCTCATATCATAATTACGGGCTATTTTTATAAACGTGTCTATGAGCGCGCTGAATTTCATAGGAGCATTTTGCATTATCTCCATGATGTCGCTCGTTTCAAGTCCGAACAGCTCAAATGGAATTTCCTGTAGTACGCCGTTTTTAAGGATATCAGACAGGGAGTCAAGTTCGTCTCTCAGTTTTAATGATACAAGTTCATCATAAGAGACATCTAATGCCGTTGCCAGCGCTACTATTTTATCCGCTTTGGGATATTTCTTCCCTTTTTCTATTTCATTGATATAAGATGGAGAAATTCCTGCCTTATCAGACAACTCCTTTAAGGAAAAACCAGCACTCTCGCGCATCTGATTCAATTTTAACCCGAAGATAAACTTCAAATTTTGCTCATTCAGATTCAATTACAAAAAATTATGGATTTATGGATTCCTTGACTGTCTTTTTTTTATGATGACTACTTCACGCCGTTTTTTGTGAAGTTGATTTATTCGCTGGAAGCGAAAGGTAATACTACCATTTGTAAAAAGCCAACATTCCAGCAAATAAACTCATATTTGCGAATTTATTTATTTTGCGAAAATTCGCTTGATTATAAACATTCACTTTGTTTATACTACTCATGTGATATTTACAGGCCAATTATATCTAATCTGGATATGGCACAGGCTTAAATTTAAAATATACTGAAGTTTTATTAACTACTGATTGACATTTAATCAGCCCCAAAATACAGGTGTAATTGATATAAAAAATATGTGACTGCTTATGAAAGATTTAAACGTACTACAGAAAAATAAAACCAAACTGCCTGATGGCTTTGCCTTCAGCAAGAATGCCTTAACAGATCAGGCTGCAAACCTGCTTCCATCAGATGCACTCGAAACCTTTACTCACCTGCACAGAAAGTTTAATCCCAGAAGAAACGAACTGCTGAGTATGAGAAAAGAACGACAGCATACTTTCGATAACGGCGCATTGCCAACTTATCTTGACAAAAATAGTGAGGCCGCTTCAGGCGACTGGAAAGTAGCACCGATTCCGGAAGACTTACAAAAGAGACGCGTTGAGATTACCGGCCCGGTAAATTCCGCGAAAATGGTAATAAACATGCTTTCAAGAACTGCCGACGGAGATCGTGCAGATATGGCGATGCTGGATTTCGAGGACTCCATGAAACCTTCATGGCAAAATGTGCTCGATGGAATAGAAAACGTAAAGAAAGCCGTTGAAGGCACATTGAGTTTCGTAAAAAAGGGCAAGGGCGATGAACCTGAAAAAGAATATAACCTGAACCCCGATGATATGGCCGGAATTATGGTTCGTGTCAGAGGGCTGCACCTTATTGAATCTAATGTAGTAATTGATGGCTCTGCGGTTAGCGGCGGGCTTTTCGACCTTTGGATGAGCGCCTATCACATGGTGCATGGTCAAATTAAAAGAGGACGCACTCCGAAGTTTTACATCCCAAAGTGCGAACATCATCTCGAAGCAAAATGGTGGAATGAAGTTCTCAACGAAGTCGAAAGTGTACTTGAGGTTGAGCAAGGCACTATTAAAACAACGTTCCTGATTGAAACACTGCCGGCGGCTTTTCAAATCGAGGAAATTTTATACGAATTACGCACACGTGCAGCCGGCCTGAATGTTGGGCGCTGGGATAAAATATTCAGCGATATAAAAGTACTAAAATTCCATCCTGACAGGGTTATGGCCGACCGTGCTACTATCAACATGCATAAATTCTGGATGGATAACTATGCAAAACGATTGATCAAAATATGCCATTCAAGAGGTGCATTTGCTATTGGTGGGATGTCGGCATTTACACCGGGCAGTTCACCTGAAATCAGAGAAGAACAAACAGCAAAAGTCACCGCAGACAAAGCCAACGAAGCCGCCATCGGCCATGATGGCTGCTGGGTTTCTCACCCCTACTTCATAGGCTACGCCCTTGACCAATTTAAGCAGGATAATCAACTGGATGTACTGCTTGAGGATTTCGATAAGTATCCCGACTTACTCCCTATTTCAGAAGGTTCAAAGTCTGAAGACGGGCTCAGAACCAACATTCGTGTTGGTATCGGCTATATGAATGGTTGGAATCAGGATATCGGATGTGTGGCCTGGGATAATTTAATGGAGGATTTAGCTACACTCGAAATCTCCAGAGCACAAACATGGCAATGGCTGAATCATCAGGTAACGCTTGAGGATGGCAGAAGAGTTACACGAGAGCTTGTTGCTTCACTTTTCGGGGAAGAACTGGAAAAAATCCTTAATGAGGTCCGCGAAGCTTACAGTAACATGCCCGAAACACAGCTGAATGTGATACTAAACGGATTCAGAACCGCGGCAGACGATGCTCAACAAATATTTACAGCCAGAGAGCTTACTGATTTTCTGACGAACAAATCTGACCTGGCATAACAAATTTACATTAACCAATCACCATCACAAACAACTATTATTATGAAAAACGCATCAGAATTAAAGAAATACTGGGATGAAAATCCACGCTGGAAAGGCATAAAGCGCAATTATTCAGCAGAAGACGTTACGCGTCTTCGCGGCTCTGTAGAAATTGAGTATTCACTCGCCCGGCTTGGATCTGAAAAATTGTGGAAACTCATGCACAATGAAGATTATGTAAATGCTCTTGGCGCGTTAACCGGAAATCAAGCGATGCAACAAGTACGCGCCGGTTTAAAGGCGGTTTATTTAAGCGGATGGCAAGTTGCCGCAGATGCCAATAATGCCGGCAAAATGTATCCCGACCAAAGCTTATACCCCGCAAGTAGTGTTCCGGATGTGGTAAAGAAAATAAATGAGACGTTGCTCAGAGCCGATCAAATTCAGCACTCAGAAGGCACAGGTTCTATTGATTGGATGGCGCCGATTGTAGCCGATGCTGAAGCCGGATTCGGTGGCCCGCTTAATGCCTATGAACTAATGAAAGGCATGATAGAAGCCGGAGCTGCAGGTGTGCATTTTGAAGATCAGCTTGCTTCTGAGAAGAAATGCGGGCACATGGGCGGCAAGGTCCTTGTACCTACCAAGCAGTTCATTCGCACGCTCACCTCTGCCCGTTTAGCCTCTGATGTAATGAATGTGCCAACGGTGCTTATAGCCAGAACCGATGCCAATGGCGCATTCCTTCTTACTTCAGACATCGATCCTTATGATGAGCCTTTCCTCACCGGCGAACGCACAGCTGAAGGCTTCTACAGAATTAAAGGTGGGCTCGAATCTGCTATTGCCAGAGGTTTGGCGTACGCTCCTTATGCTGACCTTGTATGGTGTGAAACTTCCACGCCAGACCTTGGCGAAGCCAGAGAGTTCGCGCAGGCTCTACACGAAAAATATCCCAGTAAAATGCTGGCATACAATTGCTCGCCATCATTCAACTGGAAAAAACATCTCGATGAAGGTACTATCGCTAAATTCCAGGTTGAGCTTGGAAAAATGGGATACAAATTCCAGTTCATTACACTGGCCGGATTCCATGCGCTCAATTACAGCATGTTTAACCTGGCAACCGGATACCGCGACTTGGGAATGACCGCTTACTCTACACTACAAGAAGCAGAATTCGGTTCTGAGCAGATCGGTTATACCGCAACCCGCCATCAACGCGAGGTCGGCACCGGTTACTTCGATATGGTGAACAATGTCATCAGCGGAGGCGAATCATCCACGCTGGCACTGAAAGGTTCTACCGAAGAAGAACAGTTCTATCATTGAAAAACACAATTAACACCAACAAAAAAGCGCTCTGACCGGCGCTTTTTTGGTTTTTATTCATAATTGCATCGATTGTGTAAGGACGCAAAATTTTGCGTCCCTACGCAATCATTTCAGACGCAGACTGACCCAGTTCCATACCAAGGGCAACGCCCATGCCGCCGAGGCCTGCGGCGAGGTACACTTGGTCATTAATTTTCTGGCAAATGGGTGATTTAGATGGGCCGAATCCCATAATGCCAGTCCATTCATTGTGAATTTCCCAATCAGAGCCGGGCAGCAGTTTCTCTCTGGCAAAATCAATCAGCCAGTTTTTTATTTTGTGATTAATTTCATTTTCAAACGAACGTTCACCCTCAATATCTACATCTCTGGCTCCACCGAGTAGCAGTCTGTCCCCCACATCACGAAAATAAACATAGCCTTTATTGTAATGAAAACAGCCTCTCCACTTTAATGATTCTATTGGGGATGTTACAAAAACATACCCACGCGCGGGTTCTATTTCGCAACCAGGTAGCAAGTTTTTAGTGAAACCATTTGTCGCAATTAGAGTATTTGTGCATGGTAATGCCAAATCATCCTCGAGGATAACATGCCCTTTCCTTACTTCCTTAACCGGAGTATTCCAGCGAATTTCGACACCTTCGTTTGATGCCTTTTCAAGCAGCCTGCGCATAAGTTTTCCGCTATGCAGATATCCTTCAAGTCGGTTATAAATCACCTTAAATCCGTTTTTTTTTCCGACTTTATAGGATTCAGACTCTCCGGTAAAAGCCTGCACCCATTCATTAAACATAGCAAGGTTGGCAAACGAATCCTGAAAATGATTCTCGTCAAAATCCCCGAACAATTCATATCCCCCGCACATATTGTAGTCGATGTGCTCGGTACCAAGCTCAGATTTGAGCAGTTCAAGCCCGTTGAATCGCTTTTCAAGACGGTTTTTTACTTCCGTTTCGCTTTCGTTAATGAGGTCGTCAGTTAATTCTCCGGCAGATCCGAAGCATGCAAAACCGGCGTTTCGGGCTGTGGCTCCGTGCGGCCAAAATCCACGGTCGAGTACCATAACGGAAGCATCGGGGTTACGGCGTTTATAAAACAGAGCTGCAGACAATCCCGTTATCCCCGACCCCACTATAAGGAGGTCGCGGGGAAATGACATAACGTCTTTTTCCCACCATGAGCGCTGTTTACTGTTCTGATATCGCATTTTGCCAAAATTCAAGAAGTTTTTGGGCGTCATCGGTGTCTTCTTCCGGAGCCCAATCAGCGAAAACTTTATCTGTAGCGGCGTTATACGGCCCTTTTTTGAACTCAACAACGACTGTATCTTCCGAAAGGATAATGAAATTATGCCACACACCCGGAACGATATCCATAACTGAACCGGCAGTGCCGGCAGCGACATAATAGCCATCGGTTACATTTCCCTCATCATCAAAAACAAGAAAACACAGTGAACCCTGAATTACGCAAATAGTTTCTGTGGCATGTTTCAGCGGGTGATAATGCGGCCTGATGTACGTCCCCGGCTGAAGAAAATTTATAAGCCGTTGCACTTCGTCACTTTGAGACCTCTGAATAGGAAAAATCATCCTTTTTCTTTTGCTTTCTCGTGATGCCTCTATCCCCCTTTCTATCACTTCGTCGGAGAGGAAAAATACATCCCCCTTAAAATTCTCAAGTGCCAGGTTCTTTTTTTTCTTCATTACTTTACCCCCGCGGCAAGAGAATGCATTGCAATGCCGGCCATCACACATGCACCCGTTTTCAATGCTTTCTCGTCGACATTATATCTGGGATGATGCCATGAATATTTAGAATCGGCATCATCACTGCCCGAACCCAGCAGAAAGAATGCTCCGGGCACATGCTCTAAATAAAATGCAAAATCTTCGCCACCCATGACCGGCTCCAACAGCCACTCAATATTTTCAGTGCCAATGACATTTCCGGCTGCATCAACCACAATATCAACAGCCCAATCGGTATTGATTACCGCCGGATAGCCCTCGTTGTATGCAAATTCATAAGAGCCACCGGCAGCCATTGTAATTCCATCGGCAATAGCTTCAATGCGTTCTGCTATAAAGTGGGATGTATCCCCGCTAAAACTGCGAATGGTACCAATCATATTCACCTGTTGGGGGATAACATTATGCGCGGAACCACCCTCTATTTTCCCAACTGTTACAACGACCGGCTCCAGAGGGTTGATACTTCTGCTGCTAATGGTTTGAATGCTGTTTACCACCTGCGCGCTAAGTACAATCGGGTCAACCGCGAGATGCGGAGCTGCCGCGTGCCCGCCTTGACCCCGAATGGTAAGCTCGAATTCATCGGGCCGCGCCATCATCCTGCCTTTTATCACACCAATTTTACCCGGTTCCATGTAAGGGAATGTATGTAGCCCGTAAATGGCCTGAACTCCGAGTTTTTGCAATATCCCCGATTCGCTTATGAGCCTGCCCCCTCCCGGCAATTTTTCCTCTCCGGGTTGAAAAATGAGTACTACCTTTCCTTCTATTTCTTCTTGTAGCTCTTTCAGAATCCATGCGGTGCCGAGCAGATTTGCCGTATGAGCGTCATGACCACAACAATGCGCCGCACCTGGATTTTGGCTCATGAATTCTTTCTTTGCATCGCCGTCTTCACTCATGGACAGAGCGTCAATATCGGCTCTGAACGCGATTACTCTGTTTGATGGGCGTCCGCCTTCAACAACCGCCACACATCCGGTTTCAAGCGGCCTATGCACCTCAAACCCGAGGCTTGTAAGTTCCTGAACAATGTACTCTGTAGTTTTAAACTCTTTGTAGCTTACTTCGGGGTTTCGGTGCAGGTGTCGCCTTGTTTGCACCATTTTATCGAAATATTGGTCAGCAAGCGCGGCAATTTTATCGCTGTAATCAATCAATGCCATCTTCTGTATTGCTTTAGATTTTTAATATTTAGTCTGTTTCTACTGAATATAAGAAGCCAACCCCGAATAAAAGAAAGAATTTAAATTGGAATCCCATATATCAAAAAAACGAGACGTACCTGCGGCACTTTAGCACTTTTAATCCATATTTTTAAAAGGGATGTATCCACTAAAAAACAAGGGGTTGTGCCCAATATCAACAAGGGGATGCATCCCCTTGTTTTTCTTATCCTGACGCTAAAATACAGGGTATACCATAGGCATTAATGTGATACAAAAATACATTGCGACTCTACCAAGTCTCGATTGCGAATGACTGACTTGTAACATACTGTCTCAAACATAAACAAATAAACAGATAAAAAATAAGCCGACCCCTAAAAAATAAAAACCTGCCTGTCAGAACGATGCATCGGCGTTTAACTGTTTGAGATGCATAAGACAAGCTAAATGATACTGGTTCATGTTATTTATTGGGGATGACCGGAATCACAGCGATAAACAATTATTATACAGGGAAAATTTATTTAAATGAAAGATTTTGACATCCATATTCAAACGCGTTTGCTTTTCGGACGCGGTAAAGAGCAGGCTTTTTATACATCTGTCGGGGAAAACGGTAAACGCATCTTTATTGTGATTGGTGGGGGAAGCGTTGAACGTCTCGGATACTTAGACCGGGTTCAACACGGCCTCAATAAAACAGGCCTTGAAACTAAGCTGTTTAAAGGTATAGAACCAAATCCCACATCAAAAACCATTAATAAGGCGGCTGAGCAAGCAAGAGCTTTCAAGGCTGATGTAATTCTGGCTTTAGGTGGCGGCTCTGTAATGGATGCCTCAAAAGCTATTGCCGCCTTGGTAAAAACAGGAGAAAAAGACATTTGGCCTTTTGTGCTTGGTGAGCCAAAATCGGGAAAACTGACCGGAGTCATTCCCATTGCTGCCATACCAACGACTGCGGCAACCGCGTCTGAAGTTACACCCTATGCGGTAATTTCTAATCCGGAGGTAAATGGAAAAGCTCCCATCGGCTATTCGTTTATGCGTCCGACCGTTTCATGGTTAAATCCTGAGTTTACACTCGATTTGCCTCCTGTTACCACACGTGACGGAGCCTCTGATATAATGAGCCATGTTTTTGAGAACTATATTTTGGGTGGAAATCAGTCGCCTTTGGCCGACCGGTATTCCGAAGGAGTTTTATCAACTGTGATGCAGACGCTCCCCCTTGTAATTTCTGATCCTGACAACTATGAATTACGCGGACGCATGTTGTGGGCTTCAAACCTCGCATTGAACGGATACCAACATGCCGGAAGAATGCCATCCGGATTTATTCTGCATGCCATGGAACACGCGGTAAGTGGTTTTTACCATGAAATTGCACATGGAAGAGGCTTGGCAACGTTGTATCCTGCGTACTTTAGATGGCTGTGGAAACAGGACCGTTGTCGGGACAGATTCGCTCAATTAGGCGAGCGTTTATTCGGACTTGAAAGCGATGATATTTCATTTGCGGCCTTGTCTTTCATCAACCATTTCGAAGATTGGCTAAGAGATAATCACTTATTACAGTCACTATCAAGTCTTGGGGTTTCTCCGGATGCGTTCACCGAAATTGCAGAGTACACCGTAAAAGTGTACGGCGATGGCAAAAAACTAGACGCCTGCGGCCCCATGACCGTGAGTGATATTGTTGATGTATTTGAACTAACGGAGAGGAATAAGTAGGGGAAGTGG
>SLDG01000014.1 GCA_007125355.1 Balneolales bacterium
GACAGGCCTGCCTGACTGCATCGGCAAGACAGGCCTGCCTGACTGCATCGGCAAGACAGGCCTGCCTGACTGCATCGGCAAGACAGGCCTGCCTGACTGCATCGGCAGGCAGGGTTAATAATTAACTTTTCGGAGCGGGCTCAACTTTTTAATTACACAGAGTCTAAGTTCATTAAACAAATAGCATATTTTAAGTATCAAAATTCATTCTTCTAATGCGGGTTTTGACTTATTTTCGTATATTCTAATACCAAAGTTTGAAATACTATTTAATTGTGTTATTTGGGATGATATCCCTAAATATTTAATCTGAGTTTTATGAGACATTCGCTAAAAATTACCATTGCCGTATTGGCTTTTTTTATTTTTATCCCCCTTTCAAAAACAAATGCTCAGCTTCAGGTAGATGTTGGCGGTTACGGGCAGACTTGGGTAATCTTCCATGACTATTCAGAAACCGGAAAAGATGTGAGTGGCTACAGATTACGACGTGGCCGGCTTTTTGCACGCAGCAGAGTTAACGAGACTTTCAGCGCTACCGCATGGTTCGACTTTGCGGGACCGGACAGAAATTTAATAGACTTCCATTTAGATGCACATATTTACCCATGGCTCAACATCAGGGTTGGTCAGTTTATCATGGCCGGCCAAACATTCGATACTGGCCGTTTGGTTTCTTCGAGGCTCATTTTCCATGAGCGTCCGATGTTTACTACTCAACTTGCAAGTACCATGGGGTACGATGCATTTCGGGATATTGGGGTAATGTTCTACGGCAACTATGGTCCGCTTTGGTATGGCGTGCATGCGGGCAATGGCACCGGTCGATTTACACAAGCCGGCACACATATTACTTCCAGAGGTTTTGGTGAAGGGCTCTATGGCGCCAGAGTAGATGTTGAACTAATAGAAGGCCTCACGATTGGCGGCCATGCCAGTATTAACTCTCAAAACGATGCAGAAATTAGAGGTGCCGCTCCTGTAGATATCAAAAGGCGTTCCTGGTCAGCGCGGTTAATGACTTACGGGCTGGGAATCGAACGTGTATTCACCGAATTTGAATACGCCGCCGGTGACAGAAAGGATGATCAGAACTTTACATTTAACGGATTTTATGCACAAGCCGGGTTTAAAGTCACCTCAGATTGGCATCTGCTTGCCCGGTACGATCAATTCAACCGAAACAGAAAAGGCCTGCCCGAAGATTCGTTCGACAACATAACATTGGGGTCTCTTTATTACTTCAGAACCGGCAACCGCGAAATAGCCCGCTTCGGCCTGAACTACAGAATCGGCAAAGACAATCCCGGCAGTATTGATAATTACATTGTTTTGGCTTGGTTACAGGTTAGGTTTATACCGTAGATTTATTTCAGATCGTTAATCGATTACTATTCTCTTCACTAAATTGTGCGGTGAATAATTCCTATATTTGTTGCAACTCAAAAATTTTTAGATAAATAAATATATCTACGAATATAAAAACTGGCCAACATTCACCTGGCAAAATGAAGCCATAAATGCCATATTTGGCGAAGTTCGCCATTTACAAGGGAAAATTATAGGCCAAATGCATGCTTTGGGCTTTTCTGAAAAAGAAGAGCTTACACTTTCTGCATTGACCTCAGATGTTGTTAAATCTTCTGAGATAGAGGGTGAATTATTAAACTTTGATCAGGTGCGTTCATCTATTGCAAGAAGATTAGGCATAAATACCGCCGGGCTTGTTCCGACTAATCGACATGTAGAAGGAGTTGTTGAAATGATGCTTGATGCTACTCAAGGATACAATAAACCACTATCTAAAGAGCGGCTGTTTGGTTGGTATGCAGCACTATTCCCAACCGGATATAGCGGACTCCATAAAATCGAAGCAGGTCAATATCGTACCGGTGAAATGCAATTAGTCTCCGGAGCAATGGGAAAAGAAATAGTACACTATGGAGCCATCAAGCCAAAGACGATAAAAACCGAAATGGACAAATTTTTAGATTGGTTTAATAACGATAACCGACATCTTGCTGGCACGCGCCGAAGGAAGCGGTGAACGGTTTTACAGTATATCCAGCCAAATATTAGCTGAACGCAAGCGCTATTATCAGGTACAAAAAAAAGTACAACACAGTTCAGGTGATATAACTAAGTGGCTTGATTGGTTTTTGCATTGTCTCAAAAATTCTTTGCTTTCAACAGAAGAGGCCACAAAAAACATTTTTAGAAAGGCCGATTTTTGGAAACGACATGAGCAAACACCTGTAAATGAACGGCAGCGATTAATGATCAACAAACTATTTGACGGATTTGAAGGAAAACTTAAAACTTCGAAGTGGGCAAAAATGACAAAAACGTCTACTGATACCGCTTTACGGGATATCAAAGATTTGGTGAACAAGGGAGTCTTGCACCAAACTGATGAAAAAGGAAGAAATATAAATTACGAGTTAGTTAAATAACTCGCCACTAATCCTCCTCATTAAACCTTTGAACATATACCCAACTTTATTATACTTGATCATAAATTGAAACCGATATAAAGCAAGATCAAATCAATTATTAACACTTAGAAATCAGCACATTGGATATTATTACCGAATCATCAGAGATCGTTTTTGTTGGCAATGAATTATGGCGAATTCTTGTACTTACAGTAGTAATCGCCCTTTCTTTGCTTATTGGCAAAGCCTTGAAATTTTTTTTCCACCGGCTTGAGCCTAAATTAACTAAATCCGGTGCTGAACTACTTGGCGTTTCTGCTAAATCAGCGGGCAATTCTGTCATCTTTCTGTTTTTTTCAATTGGCCTGAAAATTGGTGTTTCCTTTTTACTTGTACCGGATGGTTTTGAAAGCCTGTTATCTACAACACTTGAAACACTCATAATTCTTGCAATCGGACTGCTTGTGTACAGGCAGATTGATGTTTTAGAACATTGGCTTAAGCGGTTTGCCTCGGGTGACAGTGTAAATATAGATAATATGCTCATTCCTATTGTGAGTAAATCTATACGGATTGCCGTTGTCATTCTAATCGTACTTCAGGTTGCCCAAACACTTAGTGATCAGCCGATTACAAGTATTTTGGCCGGTATTGGTATTGGTGGACTCGCTCTTGGACTTGCCGCTCAGGATACTATACGGAACTTCTTTGGTTCACTAATGATATTCGCCGATAAGCCTTTCAATGTCGGTGATTTAATTAACCTGGACGGTCAGCTTGGCAGCGTTGCGGAAGTTGGCATACGAACGACCAAAATTAACACTTTGGACGGCCATTACCTGACCGTACCCAATGGGGTATTAGCAAACACAACCATCCATAATATCGGAAAGCGCCCGTTTATCCGCAGGGTATTTAATGTTACCATTACCTATGACACGCCACCTGAAAAACTTCAGCGAGCTATCGATATTCTCAAAGAAATTCTGGATAATCATGAAGGTATGAATCCTAATCTTCCTCCTCGTGTATATTTCAATAATATGAATGCCGATTCCCTTAATCTACAATGCTTCTATTGGTTTCATCCACCTGATTTTTGGAAATACATGGAATTTACCGAATGGGTAAATAACGAAATTTTCAAACGCTTTAACGAGGAGAAGATAGATTTCGCTTTCCCAACACAAACCATTCATCTGGCCGGCGATAAGAAACGTCCGCTGAATGTAGGCGTTGAATCTAAAAATGGGAATAGAGAAAGCTGAAAGTTAAAACAGCTCAGTTTCATGCATCCCCTGTGACTCAAAAATATTTCTAAAAATCAACTTTTGCTCTTGCTAAGAGCGCATAATATTTCTTATCTTTTAAGTCTTCATAAGCGAGAATAGCTCAGCTGGTAGAGCACAACCTTGCCAAGGTTGGGGTCGCGGGTTCGAGTCCCGTTTCTCGCTCTCAAAAGCTTCCGGAACTTCCGGAAGCTTTTTTTGTTTTCGGGGTATTCAACCGCTGTGTGTCGGGTGGCACAAATAAATTTTTCTTTTTTATAATCCCTAACTAAAAGTGCAAGATTCTACTGTAAAGGCAAATCCAACCTTGGCTCATCGTTTTAAGCAAGAAGCTAAAGCCACGCTCAAGCTTGGATATCCCCTCATTCTTGCAAATCTGCTTCAGATGTCGATGGCATTTGTAGATACGGTTATGGCCGGGAACCTAAGCACCACCGACCTTGCAGCAGTTGCAGTCGGATCAAGTATTTTAACCCCGGCTTTTGTCTTTGGCGCAGGAATTCTTATGGCTGTAACTCCTATCGTCTCTCAAAATTTCGGAAGGCGAACACTCGATAAAATCGGACGATGTGTCAGGCAGGCACTTTGGTTATCATTGATTCTATCAGTACCAACGATTCTTTTTCTCCGAAATGCCTATCCCATTTTAGTGCTGATGCAAATTGACCCAGATGTCGCCAATTTGGCTCAGGGCTATTTGAAAGCAGCCGCTTGGGGAATTCCCGGATTCTTTTTCTACCTGGCACTAAAGCATTTCAATGAAGCAGTATCAGTTACGCGTCCGGCCATGTATTTTGCCTTAATTGGCTTATTCTTCAATATTTTCTGGAATTACACGCTGATGTTCGGCAAATTTGGCTTCCCGGCACTTGGAGCAATAGGCACAGGCTGGGCGACCATGATTGTTATGTGGGTGATGTTCATCTGCATATTTATTTTTACATTACGGTTCAAACCGTTCAAGCGATTTCAGATTTTCAGTGAAATCAGGCGGCCTGATTTTGGCTACATGAAAGACTTACTTAAACTTGGCCTGCCCATTGGTGTGACATTCACTATGGAGGTAAGTTTATTTGCAATAGTTACTCTTTTTATGGGCTTGATTGGTACGGTTGCCGTTGGAGCGCATCAAATAGCACTAAATCTCGCTTCCGTTACATTTATGGTTGCACTCGGACTCTCAAGCGCGGTTACAGTGAGGGTTGGGCAAAATCTCGGAAAAGGATCACTAACTAATGCACGTTTTTCGGGTTATACGGGAATTATTTTGGCAGTCGGCTTAATGTGTTGCACGGCATTTATGTTTTTCACTATTCCGGAATTGCTGGTTTCTATGTACACCGCAGACCCCGACTTGGTTGAACTTGCCGTTCAATTACTACTTCTTGCGGCTGTTTTTCAGATATCAGACGGGCTTCAGGTTAGCGGAGCCGCTGCACTTCGCGGGTTAAAAGACACCCGCTTCCCCATGATTGTGAATTTTGTAGCATATTGGCTAATCGGGCTTACCTCGGGATATTTCCTTGGTATCTACTTCGGTTGGGGACCAAAAGGCTTGTGGATAGGACTCATTGCCGGGCTTACAGCTGCGGCTATTCTTCATAACATCAGGTTTTGGTATTTATCCCACAACAAAACCATTGAAGAGTTAATGGAAAAAACTTCTTAGCAGCCGCTGAAACGTATTAAGCTTTGGTGAGGTTATACTTATTAACTAAACCAATTAAATATGAGCTCCTATATCCACTCTATTCAAACCGCAGTTCCCGACAACTTTTACACTCAGGAGTTTGCACGTGACTTCATGAAAACCAACATAGGCAAAGGCGGTGCGGTTTCACGCATGCTGCATCGAATCTACACCATGTCGGGTATAGAGAAGCGGCACTGTGTAATAAATGAGTTTCGTGAGGATGCGGGCAGCGGGCCATTTTTTGACCCTGAAAACGGTGAAGTAAAAAATCCGGGTACCGGAATTAGAAACGAGATATACACAACAGAATCTAAAAAAATTTTTAAGGAACTTGCCAACAAGTCGGTAAGTGACTCAGGATTTAAAAAAAACGAAATAACACACGTTATTACTGTCTCCTGCACGGGTTTTTACGCGCCGGGCCCTGATTATCTCATTGTTAGAGAACTTGGTCTCCCCTCTTCCACACGCAGATATCATTTGGGATTTATGGGATGCTACGCCGCTTTTCCCGCACTGAGAATGGCACAGTCAATTTGTGCTGAGGATTCCGATGCTGTAGTGCTTATTGCTTGCGTTGAGCTTTGCACCATTCATTTGCAATTTACTCAGCAAACAGATGCACTCATTTCGGCTTCTGTATTCGCTGATGGCGGTGCTTCTGCTGTTGTTAGTGCAAGGCAGCCATCGGGCGACAAAAATGCGCTGCACATGGTGGATTTATCCACGACCTTAACCCCAACCGGTGAGGCAGATATGGCCTGGAGTATTGGGGATAATGGCTTCGATATGATTCTTTCTACTTATGTTCCGGATATCATAGAATCTAACCTGAAAAGCCTTTTAGCCCCATATCTGAATTCAAAATATTCGGCTGATGATTTTGGATACTGGGCCGTGCACCCCGGTGGCAGAGCAATTCTTGATAAGGTTCAGAACAACCTGAATTTGCGAGATGAGTTGCTCGCACCTTCACGAGAGACATTACGAGATTATGGAAACATGAGCAGCGCTACAATTCTTTTTGTTCTAAAAAACATATTAGACAGAACGCACTCCGTGGCCACCCCTTTAATTGGTATGGCATTCGGTCCCGGACTCACCGTTGAAACCGGTATATTTAACCTGATACCGGCAAAAACAAGTCAGGACCCTAAACGTGCAAAAGATGTCGCTTTTTCTGCCTGAAAGAAATACCTCACTTACGGAGTTGATGGATGACCCTGATTGCGACGAAATCCAACTCGGCAATACCTACCGCCATTTCACAAAAATAAACAGAGCTCTTTCAGGTTGGAAAAATATTTTCCTCAAATATATCCTTCCTGAATGCAAAAAAGAAAACCGCAAATACTCGTTATTAGACATCGGTTTTGGCGGAGGCGACATCCCACTGCATCTTCATAAACTCGCAAAAAAACACGGAATTGACCTACAAATAACGGGTATTGAAACGGATGAGCGTGCACTGAATTACGTTTCAGAGTTACAGATTCCTGAATCAATTACATTCAGACATCAAGCACTCAAAGAAGTAGGCAAAGCCGGAGAACACTTCGATTTTGTTATATCCAACCATTTGCTGCATCATCTGCCTGAGAAAGAAGTCGCTGTTCTTTGTCAGCAAAGCGCGATTTTAGCTCGCAAAAAAGTGCTTTTTAATGATCTTAGGAGAAGTGGAATTGCGTGGATACTTTTTAATGCACTTACTCTCTTAGGATTCAAAAATTCTTTTATTCGCACAGACGGCCTGATTTCCATTCGAAAAAGTTTTACAAAAACAGAACTTCAGGAATTAGCCCCTGCCCCATTTCAAGTCAGAAATGTAGCGCCATTCCGTCTGCTTTTGTATTTGGATAAAAGTCAGAGTTGAGCTTAAACTCCGGAATCCTTCGAGATTTTCCACTCTTTAGAAATCAGGAAAGCCATTTCGAGACTTTGCTCGTAATTCAGCCTTGGGTCGCAGAAACTTCTGTAATTACGTTTCAGACCGTTTTCTTCGAGTCCGTTAGCCCCGCCAACACATTCCGTTACTTCCTCGCCGGTCATTTCAAGGTGAACACCGCCGAGGTTGGTTTTCAAATCTCTGTGTACAGCAAAAGTTTGTTTGATATCTGAAAGAATGGCATTGAAATCTCTGGTCTTTATCCCGTCAGTTGTCGCGAATGTGTTACCATGCATAGGGTCGCAACTCCAGAGTACATTCAGATTTTCCTGATGTATCGATTCTATGACAGATGGAAGCTCTTTAGCTACATTTTCCTGTCCAAAACGGGTAATGAGCGTGATTTTACCACTTTCATTTTTCGGGTTGATGGTTTTAATCACCTCAATCAACTCCTTGATATCGTAAGGAGGCCCGACTTTTATCCCTACCGGATTTTCGATACCACGGCAATACTCCACATGGGCCTCATCAATAGCTCTTGTGCGGTTTCCTATCCACGGCATGTGCGTACTCAGGTTGTAGTACCCCGTTTTGTGTGGCACTTTTCTGGTTTGTGCAGAATCGTAATAGAGGTTAAGTGCTTCGTGACTAATGAAAAACTCAACATGCTTCAACGTGGTCAACTCCGACGGAAGAATACCTTCCATAAATTTTATGGCGTTGGTAATTGACTTCACCATCGATTCATACTCGTTGTAATACTCGTTTTCACGCATGAAATCGAGTTCCCAATACTCGGGATGATTCAAATCAGCAAATCCACCACCCTCTGTGAGCGCCCGAATAAAATTTAGTGTTAAGCCGGCTTTGTGATAAGCCTCGATCAATCTTTTGGGATCAGGATTTCTTCCCAACTCATCAAACTCAAAAGAATTTGTGATATCACCTCTGTAAACGGGGTATTTATCGGATCCAACCTGCTCGGTATTACTTGAGCGCGGCTTAGCGTATTGTCCGGCAATACGGCCAACTCTTATCACACCAATATGCATTTCATGCAACATGATAAAACTCATTTGCAGCAATACCTTTAGCAGCTTTACAATATGTGGCGAGTTACAATCCGCGAAAGTTTCTGCGCAATCACCGCCTTGCAAAAGAAACGCTTTCCCCATTTCTGCTTTCGAAAGTTGTTCTTTAAGGCCTTCTATCTCCCATGATGAAACCAAAGGCGGATACATTTTGAGTTCATCATAACATTTTTCGAGCAACTCGCGATCAGGATAATCGGGAAGCTGTTTAATCGGGAAGTTTCTCCATGTTTGTGGCGACCATGGCTTTACAATTGTCTGCTGCATATAGCTTTTGGTATTTCCTCAGACGAAAATATCTGTCGGTTTTAGGATGAAAATTACTGTACTCATTAGCAAACCAATGAAAATAAAGGATTAATTCCTTAAATGCTCGGTAAATGTTAGAGTGGTTGAGGTTAAGGTTATGGAATGGCAGGTTTTTATTTTGAGGTGCTGACAAGAGACAAAAAACAAATTGAAGCAACGTCACACTGAGCAGGCGAGCCCTATTGTAAGCTATGGAATCAACATAGTATGTCTCGCCGTCGTCGAAGTGTTGGTTGAACAACCCGGAAGAGTATTGAAGCCTCATATTTAACAAATTGATGTTTGACACTAATTATGGAGTTTTTATCCACCAATGCTTCGACGACGACGGGGATTACATTGTACCTTATTTAAACAACGAGTCCCGTCTGCTCAGCATGACGGGGTGGTGCAAACGTCTGATGTAAACAAATAAATTCATCATCTCCAGCACCTCAAAATAACAACCTGCCTATGGAATTGATTATGGTCTGGTGATCCTGCCTGACTTCGTCGGCAGGCAGGTATTGAATAATTTCTCATTTTGTCATTTCGAGGGTAGGCTCTTTCCAAGGGTGAACGATTAGTAACACGCTTCAAATCATATTCCGCAAAGCATACCCGAGAAATCTCCCAAGTTTGATAAAGTTTAGAGGTTTAGGAGTTGATGAGTTTAAAGGGTACTGAAAGTTAATGTGCTTCGCTTTTATATCTATACTCAGAAAATCTGTTGATGGATTAAATTAGGTTTATGCTGTATTATTACATCATTTTTTACCCTTCATTGAAAAAATGCCGAAGGCATGAACAGTATTTTAGAACCGGGATTCATCCCGGTTTTGACCAATGTTCCACATGTATTAAAGTGCCGTAGGCACGGCCGATTTTAATTAAGTTTAAAATTTAATATTAAGAATGAGCATACGAACACACGTTTAGTGCCTCCCGGCGCGAACGGATTTATTGCAGCGACCCCGCCGTGCAGCAACATCGAATAGCACATTCAAATAATTCATGGATAATGTATAACTTACCCCCATACCATTAACATGCAAATAACTTACTTATGGCAAAAACGGCAATTATTACAGGTGCTACTTCAGGGATCGGCCGTGCGCTGGCTACAGAGCTTTCAGCGCGGGGATATAAGCTGGGACTCACAGGAAGAAGAACGGAAATGCTCGAATCTCTCAGCAAAGAATTAGCAACTGAAAGTATCATCAAAACTATGGATGTCACCAATCTCGAAGAATCCAATGAAACACTTTTTAGTTTATGGGATGAACTTGGCTCAGCTGATATTCTTGTTTTGAACGCCGGTGTTGCATCCTACAAAAGAGAATTCCTTTGGGAGGATGAAAACCGAATCATACAAACCAATGTAAC
>SLDG01000212.1 GCA_007125355.1 Balneolales bacterium
GCGCTGGGACAAACCGAACAAGCACTTGAAGAAGAATCGCCGGCATTCAGGCCTACCGAAGATGTAAGAAGCTTCGGAATTTTCGATCAGGCAGAAGCCACAGACACACTTATTACTGTAGTTGAGACACCGCGATACAGGCTTCATTTTACGAATGTGGGCGCCGGACCCGCGCAAATAGAACTCAAAAACCACCGATTATGGTCTGGTGGCAATGTATTCCTTATATCTGACACTACCCGATCGGCATATAATATCGGTTTCTTATCCACCGAGAATTACAATATTGATACGAACCGGTTAATATTCACCAAAGAAAACCCACGGGAGTTTATTAGTATTGGTGAAGATGAAACCACATCACTTGTTTACAGGCTGACACTCGAAGACGGAAGGATTCTCACTTTTGAGTACCAAATTTTTGGCGACCGCTATGAAATGGATCTAAACATCTATTTTGATGGTGTTAGTGATTTAATTAGTGGTTCGTATTTTGAGTTTGGGTGGCAGCCAAGGCTGCGTGTTACAGAAAAATCGCGCTCGCAGGAGGCGACCTATTCTGCCGCTTACGTTTCTTCGGGGGGGACCTTGCAGGATTTACACCTGAACAGCCGTGGTCGTGATCAATTAAGTATTACAGGAAATATCAGCTGGGTCGCGACTAAAACAAAGTTCTTCACACAGATTATTAAGCCTCACGACGAAACCGATGGTGCAATTCTAACGGTAGAAGTTACAGGTGAAAATGACGATATACGCACACATTATACCTCTACCCTTCGCAAAATTGTGCCTCAGGATGGCAGAACCGGATTCTCGCTGTTCATTGGACCATTAGATAACCGTGAACTTAATAATTTTGACTCAGCCGCTTATAACATGGTTGATACAGGTTTCCGGTTTATACGGTGGTTTTCCGATCCTCTCGTAAAATGGGTGATACTTCCCTTTTTCCACTTTTTCGGTGGCATTCTGCCCAATATGGGATGGGTGATTATTTTGTTCGCTGTGGTCATTAAAATTGTGCTTTACCCGCTTACGAAGAAAAGTTTTGAGAGTATGGCGGCCATGAGAGAGCTGCAACCCGAAATGAAGGCCATACAGGAGAAATACAAAGATAATCCACAGGCGCAGCAGCAAGCGACCATGAAGCTGTTTAAAAAAGCAAAGGTGAATCCGCTTGGTGGCTGTTTGCCTAACCTGCTTCAGGCTCCTGTACTTATTACATTATGGCGTTATTTCCAGAATTCAATTGAAATCAGGCAGGAAAGTTTCTTATGGGCTAATGATTTAGCATCGCCGGATGTAATTATAAGCCTGCCTTTCAACATTCCCCTTGTGGGTGATTTTATTGCCGGATTCGTACTTTTGATGGCTGCCAGTATGGTTTTTCAGATGAAAATCAGTGGAGCGGGTGCAGCATCGAACCCGAGCATGAAAATTTTCCAATACTT
Organism: Balneolales bacterium; assembly: GCA_007125355.1. Lineage (GTDB taxonomy): Bacteria > Bacteroidota > Rhodothermia > Balneolales > Cyclonatronaceae > SLDG01. Next base: position 1,455 of record SLDG01000212.1, read on the forward strand.
TATGCCGATCATACTGTTTGTATTCTTCAACCAGTTTGCTTCCGGGTTGAGTCTTTACTATTTCGTCTATAATACGCTATCTATTGGCCAGCAAATGCTTATCAACAAACAAATTGACCATGTTAAGATGATGGAAACCGTTGATAAGAAAAAAGCTAAGCAAATGGCACGCGAGCTTAAGCAGGAAGAAAAAGAAAAAAAGCTTAAGGAACGCAATAAAAATCAGAAATAGCGTTATATAGACTATATAAACCCCTCATTAATTTTTAAAAAAGCCCTCTGATCGAGGGCTTTTTTACTTTAATCCGGGTTATCCCCTCTCACTTCACAAGCAGCATTTTACCTGTTTGCTTACTGCTGTCGGTCCGTAAACGGTAAATATATACACCACTTGCTAATCCGGCTGCATTAAATGTAAAGCGATGCCAGCCGGTATTTAATTCACCATTCTGCAAAACCCCAACCAAACGACCTGTAATATCATAAATACTGAGGTTTACCTGCATACTTTCCGGAAGACCAAATTCAATAGTCGTGGAAGGATTAAATGGGTTGGGATAATTTGACAGAAGTTCGGGAGATGCAGGTGGCGGCCTGTCGGTAGTGGTGAAAGTAAAGACAGCGGACCACAATCCTGCCCCAAACTCATTAATCCCCCTTACTCTCCAATAATAATCTCGTTCAAGCTGTAAGTCTTGCAATATTTGTTCATTAGTTGGAATTCCGTTCAAATCAAAAAGTAACTCAGCCAGGCTAAAATCCTCAGAACGGCTAATCTGTAATTGATAGGATTCTGCCATTGGTGCTGCATTCCAGGATAATGTAACAGTGGGTTGCACATCCACCTCTCCATTAACAGGGGTGGAAAGTCCGGGCAATGCAGGCGGAGAATTGGTGGTTAACGCCTTGTAAGCATTCAATCGCCCTGTTCCCAGTTGTGACTCATACCCCGGATTTGGCGCCTCTATATCGTCAGTAGTACTCAAAAGCCGTTCTATCAGCTCAGTATTTGTAAGATTTGGGAAATGAGATGCCATTAGGGCTGACACTCCGGCCACGTGTGGCGCCGCCATAGAAGTACCCTGCCTGAAGTGGAATAATCCTCTGCTTGGTAAATCCGTGCTTAGAATCC
>SLDG01000343.1 GCA_007125355.1 Balneolales bacterium
TCGGACGTCACAATGATGTGTTTGCTCATCCGGCTCATTAAGCCTCGTATACGGTTCCTGTTCGTCAGTACCGGAGTTTGCAGTCTCGCTTCCTTCAGACTTGCGGTTACCCGCAACGCCCCCCCGAAGGGTCGGGGCAGGCATTGCGACTTGCTAATGGTTCAGGGCGTCACCCCTGCCCATAAGGGACTTTCACCCTCAAAATAAATGACTTACATTATCGTAAGCCAAAGGCACCCATGCCGGGCACACACAAGGCGTTTCAAGCGGACAAAGCCACGTAAGCATGATTTCAGAATTTTGCGCCTTGTTTAAGTTCCAGGTTTTCCTCACATTAGTTGCAAAATGGCTTTGCCGCTTATTTGCAAGGCCGTTATTCAGATAATAATTTTGACAAACTTGATTTTACTCGCATAGCTTAATGAGTTTGGATAATTATTAATTTCTACTTGTAGACAATAAGTATCATTTATATATTATGGCATGATTGAAGAAACCACACATAGAATTCATTTCAGTAACGCCAATGATCTGTCAGAGGTGGAGGATAATTCCGTTTCCTTGGTAGTAACATCCCCTCCTTATCCAATGATCGAGATGTGGGATGACAGTTTTTCAGTTCAAAACAACGACATCACTAAAGCATTAGAGAATAATAAACCTGAGCGTGCCTTTGAGCTCATGCATGAAATTTTGGATGCTGTATGGAAAGAATGTTCGCGCGTTTTGTGTGACGGTGGAGTAGCCTGTATTAATATTGGAGATGCCACCCGCACTATTGATAAGAAATTTCAACTGTTTTCAAATCATGCCCGAATTATTTCGGCCTTTGTTGAGTTGGGCTTTTCCAATCTCCCAAATATCATTTGGCGAAAACAGACGAATGCCCCAAACAAATTTATGGGTTCTGGAATGTATCCGCCAGGTGCGTATGTTACACTTGAGCATGAGTTTATTTTGGTGTTTAGAAAGGGGCATAAGCGTGAATTCTCCATAGATGAAAAACAGAATCGTAGAGAAAGCGCCTTTTTTTGGGAAGAACGTAATAAATGGTTTTCGGATTTATGGGAATTGAAAGGAACTAAACAGGTATTGTCTGAAAACGGAGCACGAGACAGGAGTGGTGCATACCCTTTAGAAATTCCTTATCGCCTTATCAATATGTTTTCTGTCAAAGGCGACTCCGTTCTTGATCCGTTTATTGGTACAGGAACGACTTCACTTGCTGCTATTGCAGCTGGTCGTAACAGTATCGGATACGAATTGGAGTCTGAGTTTTCCTCAAATATTGAGCAAACATTATTATCAGAATCAAATCTGGAATTAATCAACGACACTACTCGCAAACGCATTCTCAATCATAAAGAATTTGTCAATCAGCGAATTAAAGAAAAAGGTTTAGAAAGTGTAAAACATCACAATAATTGGTTTGATTTTCCAGTCATGACCAAACAAGAAAAAGATCTAACTCTTCAGTTTGTTAATAATATTCAAAAATCAGATTTCGGTCTCTTTAAGACTACTTATGTGCAAGATGCTCTGCTGGATTATCAAGGTTCATATTCACTCTTTTCGACAGTGTAATTAAAAATCAAACTGAATCGTAATTCCGCCTTTTTTCTTTTCGTAGTAAATGATTTCAACGGTAATTTCTTCTGCGAGGTTTGCTTTTGATCTGTATGTGTGAGGCTTAATACTAACTGGTATGTATCCAATATACCCGTCAATACCTTGACTTTCCTCCGATTTCGAGGCAAGTCTGTAATTCATCTCTTTGATATCAGCCACTTTCTTCAAAATAGCTTCCTGAAAGCGAAGTCCTATAAAGGTTTTGTACAAAACTAAATCTTTAACCCAAGTTTCAATCATCTCGCGGTCAATCTTCTTGATTGCATCCTTAAGCTTGACAACCATTTCCTCCACTTTGTCACTGGCTTTTTCTCTTGCATCAGGATGTCTTTCCTCATACCACTCAATCCATTGTTCTACTGTTCTGCCATCAAATTGCTGAATCAAATCACTCATTTGGCCCACGACCTTGGGCCTTGTACCTTGTGAATTTTGATTCGCTAAGTTCAGTATTTGTGTCGTATATTTGGGATAGTCTGGTACTTCACCAACAACAATGTCCTGAATCTCGTCATATTTTATTTTGACCTTTGTACTCATAAATCCTCAAATAATTCTTTTAATGAAATTCCGAATGCCATCGCAATTTTTTCGAGATTAACAATGGACACATTCCTCTTCCCCTGTTCTATACCAGCGATATAAGTTCTATCTAAACCACACAGACTTGCAAACTGCTCCTGACTTAAATCTCGCTGGTGCCTTAGCTTCCGAATTTTATTTCCTATTTTACTTTTAATATCCATCGATTGAGGATAGCACTATTGTAGCCGATAAATCAACGGACTATGAGTCACATCTGCCACTAACAAGCGTTTTAACACGGACTCGGCCGCTCATAGCTTATTATCAAAATCTTTATAGTTGCAGCATTACCAGCTTTTTATCACATTATTAGCTCGTAATGGCCACGCCGGTTAAGCGCCAAACCGTCGGCACCAACAAAAAAA
>SLDG01000178.1 GCA_007125355.1 Balneolales bacterium
AAGATCAGGAATTGCTGGATGTGATTGATGAACTTAATCAGGCTTACGAGGCCGGCAATCATTCTTTCAGGATTAAACCTGTGGCAGGGGGATTTTCTTTTGCCACAAAAGAAGAATTTTACCCATGGCTCGAACACATCCAACATGAAAACGCCTTTCGAAAAATTTCACAAACGGCATTAGAAACTCTTGCCATCATTGCCTACAAACAGCCGGTCACCAAACCCGAAGTTGACCACATTCGTGGCGTTGATTCCGGTTACGTTGTTCGCCAATTATTAGAAAAAGGCCTTATTGATATTGCCGGCAGAAATGAAACTCCGGGCAGGCCACTCCTCTACAAAACAAGCAACGGTTTTTTAAGACATTTTGGGCTCAATAGTATCGAAGAACTTCCCAAACCAAGAGAGATTGAAGAAATTCTGCAGGATGACGACATGGCCAAGCACCGCCAACTTATTTTTGAACTCAAAGCAGAATTAAAAGCACAGGAAAAAGAGAATTCATAGACGTCTTTGAAAGCAACCATTCATCAAATCCCATCTCAATAATTAAATACAAAAATGTTTTTTGGAAACACCTCCGAAACACTATATTGTAATGCTTTTAGAAACCTGTATTTAGTTTTATTATCATATGCAGGCTTGCCGTGTTTAATTGAGTACCATGCAACCGGGTAAACATATTTAGTAACAACCTGAGAAATTAATTGCAAAAGAGAAATAAAAGAAATCGTAAAAAGGCCACTGCAAATAATAAGCAGAGAGAAGAATTCTGGCCGGAACCACCTAAACCCAAGTCGGGTGAAAAGGAACCTGTACGCCTAAATAAATACATTGCATCTGCCGGAATTTGTTCCCGAAGAGAAGCCGATAAGCTTATCGAAGAAGGCAAGGTTAAAGTAAACGGTAAAGTCGCCACTGAACTTGGGGTTAAAGTAACAGCAAAAGACAACGTTTTGGTAAACGACGAGGAAATACAGCCCGAAGAGTTTGTTTATATCCTTCTGAATAAGCCCAAAAATACTATTTCAACCACGAACGACGAGAAAGACCGGAAAACGGTATTAGATGTAATTGAGGATGCAACCGGCAAACGCGTATATCCCGTTGGCAGGCTCGACCGCAACACCACCGGCTTATTGCTTTTAACAAACGATGGAGAACTGGCACACAGGTTAATGCATCCCAGCTACAAAATCCGCAAGGTTTATCAGGTAGAAACCAATATAATTTTATCTGATGAACAACTTGGTTTATTAAGAAAGGGTGTAATGCTGGATGACGGCGCAGCAAGGGCTTATAAAGTAGACAGGCACAAGGTACTTGCAAATGTCATTTTTATGTCGGTTATTGACGGAAGAAATCATCAGGTGCGCAGAATGATTCAGGCTGTAGATGCCGAAGTAATTTCGCTTAAACGTACAATTTATGCCGGACTTACAACAGATGATTTAAGACAAGGACGCTGGAGGTACCTTACCAGAAAAGAGATACACGAATTGCGGCAACTGGTTAAACTTTTAGACAAGAAATCACTTAGATTATGAGACACAATTCGATAAAAAAGGAATCCGGGAAAATTGAAACTCCGGAAGGACTACCTATTTATTATGATTTATATTTACCTACGCATACTATGGGTACGTTGCCTTTGGTGCTTTTTCTGCATGGTTTTAAAGGTTTTAAAGACTGGGGGACTTTTCCTGATGCCTGTTACGAGATAGCACGTGCAGGTTGCGCCGTTCTCGCATTTAACTTTTCCATGAATGGTGTTCAGGGCCATTACGACACCTTCGACCGTCTGGATTTATTTGAAAAAGAAACGTTTACACAAGATTTAGAAGATGTACGAACGGTCATCGAAGCGGTTCAAAAACAGGAAATAAAAACGAGCAGTGCCATTCTCGATTCTGATTCTGTTGCGATTATCGGGCATTCCCGTGGTGGTCATACTGCCATTGCCGCTGCTGCTGAAATACCTGAAATTAATACACTTATTACATGGTCGGCCGTAGCCGATTACGGCAAACATATTTCTGAAAAAATGAAAAAGGACTGGGCAAAAAAAGGATATACTGAAATCCTTAACAGCCGAACCGGTCAAAAAATGAAGGTCGACAAAATTGTTTACAACGATCTAATTGAAAATTCAGACAGGTTAATTGCTTCGAAAAGAGTGCAAAGCCTCACCATGCCTTGTTGTTTTATACATGGCGCACAAGATAAAACTGTGCCCATGAATAACGCGCAGCTTCTGTTTCAACTTTGCAGAAGTCCTGAGAAAGAGCGCATTCTAATAAATGGTGCCGACCATACATTCGGAAGTTCTCATCCCTGGGAAAAAGAATATCTGCCGGAAGCATTCGAAGAGGTCATTGAAAAGTCAATGGAGTGGCTGGAAACGTACTTCATAGGACACGGCAATTAATTTGTCAGTATGAAAACCACTGCCTGATACGTTAAAGGCGTATCAACTATCTAATATTTTGTGGAAAAATATGTCTAAGCAATCTTTTGTGGTTTGTGCATTCACGTGGGTAAGTATCCTGTTTCTCTTTTCATGGACTGTCGATAAAGCTACAGCTCAGCAAAGCGAGTACTTACTTGACAATCCTGATTTTGTGGCAGACATGCAGGCTGCAATAGACTATGCCTATGATTTCAGGTTTGATCAAGCCAGAGCATCGCTCAGTGACTGGGAACAAAAGTATCCCGACCATCCTGTATGGGTTTTTTGGGATGGACTCCCGGTTTGGTGGAAAATCCTGAATGACCTGGAATCAGAACAGCATGACAGCGAGTTTTTAGAAATCATGCGGAGAGCGGATCATGCCAGTAACCGTATGCTCAGGGGAAACCGAAGACATCTTGATGCACTTGTCGTAAAATCGCTCACCAACGGGTTAATGGCAAGATTGCACTCTAACAGACATAATTGGTACCATAGTTTTAACCATGCCAGAACCGCGCTAAACATTCTATTCAACATAGAGCAAATTTATCCCGAAACCACAGACTTGCAATTCGGGCTTGGATTATACCGTTATTTTGCTGCTTTTCTGGCTGATGAATATCGGCTTGTTAGAACTTTTTCCTGGATGCTGCCTGAAGGAGACAGACCGGGCGGGTTAGAGCGTTTAAAAGAAGCAGCTGAAAACAGTGCGTTTTTCATCCCGGAATCCACATATTTTCTTGGCCACATATACTTGCATTTCGAAAAAGAGTATGAAAAAGCTGAGCCTTTTCTCAACACTCTTACAGAGAATTATCCCAACAATTCATATTTCCAACGCCTGATGTTACGTACACATTTTGCCCGCAGAAATATTATAAAGGCAACAGAATTGGCTGATTCACTCCTCGCTAACGATTCATTCAAATCTAATAAAGCCTTTATGGAAGAAGTACACACTATACGTGGCAGGCTTTACATGAGAGTGCGAAACTTTGACCGTGCCGAAGAACATTTTAAATCAGCCCTGTCTCTTGGAGAACATTTCCCGAATGCTGATAAGAGAAGATACCAAACACAAGCGCGCTATTTTCTTGCCAGAGTTTATAAAGACACACACAGAACCGAACAAGCCCGCGCTGAGCTACAACACATCATCAGAAGCAGGCCCGATTCCCCATACCTGTCAAATTCGAGAGAATTGCTCAGACAACTATGAATCTTGTGACTCCATGCGCATTGCCTTTAGCCTGCGGCCCGCGGCGCTCTCATTAACGTTAAGAATGTGGTCGCCAATTCTTTCTAAACGGTTCAACACATCAAGGTAAAACACGCCAAGCGCAGGTGAATAATCTCCATTTTCGAGCCTGAAGTAGTGCTTACCGCGAAGCTCATCTCTCAAGGCATCAATTTTCTGTTCAAACGCAATAGCCTCTTTTAAATCAACCTCTTGAGATGGTAAACCAATATTGTTCTTCATATTAAGAAGTGCATCATGAACCAAATCGAGCATTTGACTTATTTCTTGTGACGCCTCTTCTGGGAGTTCCTGATCTGAATCTAATAGTCGTTCGATGGATTTACTTATCTGATAATAAATATCGCCCATTCTTTCGAGGTCATTAATCATACTTTGCATGTATCTCACTTTATTAACTCCTCGTGAAGTGAGGCTCGAATTTTCCACTATTTTTACTAAATACTCGGCAATTTCTATTTCAAGTCGATCGGTTATTTCTTCGCGTTTATCAATTTTTTTGAGGAATTTCCTTTGCTTTTTAGGATTTTTAAAAAGCAGCGCTTTAGTGGCATAATGCATTTTATCAACTATAGAAGCAAATTGCTGTATTTCCTTTTGTGCCTGCGCAATAGACAATTCCGGAGATGACATTAAACCGCCGCTGATAAATTTTAAGTGGAATTCGTCTCCGGTGCCGGTTTTATCTTTCTGAATTCTTTCAACAAATTTTATGATTTGTGGCACAAAAGCAAATAATAACAGCACATTCAGAACATTAAATGTTGTATGGAAAAGAGAGAGTGCCAAAGTTGCATTAGTACGCGCTGCAGGGTCATCTGAAAAAACTGAAATAGCGTCAGGCGAGAAATACTGCATAATATTATCGATACCAATCAAAAAAGGTACCATTACTATGAGCATCCACATAACTCCGAAAACATTGAAGAAGAAGTGGAATCGAGCTGCCCGCTTGGCATGAACGTTTCCTATTAATGCGGCAATATTTGCTGTAACAGTTGTACCTATGTTCTCGCCAAGAATCATAGCAGCTGCTATAGGGAAGGTAATCCAACCCTGTGCAAGCATCACAAGAGTAATTGCGGTAGCCGCAGACGATGATTGGGTGAGCAGGGTAAGTATGGTACCGACAAGTACGAATATGAGCGTAGAACCAAAACCGAATTCTGTAAACCTATTCAGGAATTGAAACATTTCGGGATTGTCATCAATATTAGGCACCGATTCTTTAATAAAATCAAGCCCGATAAACAGAATACCAAAGCCAATCATGGCCTCAGCAACGTTTCTGAGTTTAATATTCCCCGAGAACAAAAATGGAAAGAATATCCCGATAACGCTTATTGCAATGGGCGTTATTTGAAATTTGAAGCCAAATACGGCTACCATCCATGCTGTTACAGTTGTACCAATATTGGCGCCCATAATAACACCGGCAGACTCAACGAACGTCAAAAGCCCGGCATTAACAAAACTTACCACCATAACGGTTGTAGTAGTAGATGACTGCGTAATAGCTGTGGTACCAAAACCTGTAATTACGCCGGTAGCTCTCGTTTTTGTCATCCCTTTCAGGATGGATCTAAGCTTGCTTCCTGCAATTTTTTGGAGGCCATCACTGAATATTTTCATCCCGAAAATAAAAACCCCAAGTGACCCGATTAATTGAAGGAAATCAAAAAAACTATAACTCATACAAGTAAATTTGTGGTCAGATTAGTACAACCGTATGTTAAAGCGGAATGAAAACAGACCCAAATATAGTGAGATTTGTACCGAGCAAAAAGCTGAATTTGCTTGTTAACATTATCTTAACATTGAGAAATATAATTTCATTTTCTCGACAAAATTATGCCGGTTATAACCGAGGCAGCACCTGCATACTGAAGCGTAAATAAATGCTCATTAAGCAGGATTATACCAAACAATAATCCAAAAACGGGCACTAAATTTTGGTAAGCGGCGGTTCGAATGGTACCAACCTGTCTAATTCCGTAATTCCAAACCATATACGCCGCCCCGATGGATAAAAACCCGCTGTAAAAGACGCCCGACCAACCCATTGGTGTTACACCCCCCCAATCAAGTGTAATTAACCACGGCATTCCTGCTATAATTAAAGCAACGCCTCCGGTAAGCATCATTAAAGTAGTGTATTGAATGGGGGTATATCGGGAAAGCATCTGTTTGGTGTACAACGTGTATAGCCCGAACACAAACGCTGATGATAGTATGATTAAATCACCAATAATTGTTTCTGAAGCGAGTGTTATTCCTTTTTCGCTACCCTCCATAATCAAAATGATGCCAATAAAAGCAAAAATCACCCCAGCGGTTTTATATCGGTTCAGTTTCTCGCCGAAGAAGAAATGACCTAAAAGAGCAATCCAAACAGGAATAGTACCAAGCATAACAGCAGCATTGGCGGCAAAAGTGAAGTTTATCCCAAATATAAACAGGCATTGATACGCAAGGTTTCCAAGTAAGCCAAGAAGAACAATTTTTTTTAGGTCACCTTTATGGATTATCAGCTTTTGGCCACGCCTAAGCAGCACAATTACCATAAAAATGGTTGCAATTGTAAACCTCATAGCATTAAAACTCATTGGGTCTACTTGATCAAGCGTAACCTTAACAACTGTAAAGTTAAACGCCCATATAAGCGCCACAAGAAGTAATAGCGATTCTACTATCAGGTTTCTGTTCAAAGCAATGTATATTTGATGTACCGGAAAGCACAAAGGTAAGCAGAAAAGTACAGAGGGTGAAGCAGAGGTTTTAAGTAAGCAAGGGTTTAATTGGCAAGTTTTTTTTGTGCCTGGAGATATGTTTATTCGCATATCTGTTGGGGTTTGGAAAATGAAATTAAAGATTGCTAAATACTCACGCCAATGATGAGAAACATAAAAAGCAAATAAAACCGACAACTTTCCTTAGTGAACCTTTGTGTCACTGTGTCTCGTGTTTCACTTCAACCATTTCGAATAGAGCATATCTTATTAATGCTTCTCCCATAAATATCCCCAATGAAACTATCCCGTTGTTTGCGTATTATATTTGCTCGAACACACTAATGAGATTCGAACATTTTTTAAGTTCAATATGGAATTTCTTGACTGGTTTTGGCTCGCGACAACGATAGTTCTGGCATTTGGGATATCTTTTTTCACAATCCCTGCAATTATCAGCATTGCCAACAAAAAAAACATAGCCGACCAACCCGATAATAAACGAAAACTTCACGTTATCAATATTCCAACACTTGGGGGTATTGCTGTTTTTATCGCGATTTTAATCCCCTATTTATCAAGTGGATATCTGGCAGGAATCGAAAATTTTGGCATTATCGTTGCCGCTTCGTTGCTGTTATTTACTATCGGTTTGTTCGATGATTTAATCGGTGTATCGGCCCTTAACAAACTATATGCCCAATGTACCGCAGCCATGCTTTTGGTACTCGGCGGAAGTTTTGTGATTGAAAATCTCTATGGAGTTTTAGGGATATACGCATTGCCGTTTTGGTTGTCTGCCCTGTTTGGAGTCGTATTGATTTTAACCATAATGAACGGCTATAATTTTATTGACGGCTCAGATGGACTCGCAGCGAGTATTGGGATTACGGCATCACTGCTTTTCGGGCTCATTTTCTATTTATCAGGTTTTGTTTCTGAAGCCGTATTTGCCTTCGTTATTTCAGCTGCTTTATTCGGTTTCTTCTTTTACAACAAACCGCCGGCAAAAATATTTATGGGGGATACCGGCTCATTAATTACCGGTTTTTTTCTTTCAGTTCTGGCGATTTGGCTCCTGAAATACATCCCTGATTTATATCTTTGGGGAATAGCCGCTAACCCTGTATGGCTGCTTGCTATTTTAATTATCCCCCTCTATGATACTGTAAGAATCATCACAATAAGGCTTCTGGAAAAAACCTCTCCCCTGGAATCTGATAAGCGCCATATCCACCACAAATTACTCGAAAAAGGATATTCCCCATTCAAAGTAATTGCCGTTTTGTTGGGTGTAAACCTTTTGATATTTACTTTAATCGTGCTACTGAGTCCATATCTTGTGAATACTCATTTGGCAGTTCTAGCTTTAATCGCCTCGCTCATTCTACTTCCGGTAAAAAGGTAGTTTTAGTTGCAGAAATAAGAGCTCGGAATATAAACTTTGTTCTATTGCGAATAATTTGGGCAAATACTTTTTTGCAAGTGGAAAACCCTTATTTTTGTAGGTTCTAATATTACATCAACGCAGAAGGCTGTGCTTCGTCTTCTATAACCTGTTTCTGTCAGTTTTCCTTGAAAATACTTTACGTAGCCGATAACTATTATCCTGAAATTACACCGGGTGCATTTCGTCCGTATGAACATAGCCGCAGATGGGCTGCGAAGGGAGAGCAAGTCACTGTAATTACCTCTATTCCAAATTTCCCAAGAGGAATACCATACCCTGGATATGAAGGCCTTTCGAGCATGAAAGAAATTAAAGAAGGAGTTGAAGTTCTTAGAGTGAAAACATATATGACTGCGAATGAAGGATTTTTGAAGCGCACCCTTGATTTCATGAGCTTCGCAGTTTCTGCTGTTTGGGAAGGAAGAAAGCATACCTGCGATGTAATCCTGAGCTCTTCACCACCGCTTTTTACCTGTTTTGCTGCTTACGTTCTTTCAATAATCAAAAAAAAGCCGTGGGTTTTAGAAATACGTGACCTTTGGCCGGAGTCTATTAAAGATGTCGGGATTATTAAACAGGGGAGGATTTATAGTTTACTGGAAAAAATCGAGCTCTTTTTTTACCGTAAAGCAGATAAAATTGTCGCCGTCTCGCCCGGGTATGTTAAAGATTTGGTGGATAGGGGCGTCCCTGCTTCAAAAATAGCATGCATATCAAATGGGCCCGATATCGTTGAAGCAACTCAGAACAACTATCCTGATGCCCACATCCGGAAAATTACCAAAATTCGGGAAAGTGCATCAATTTTAGTGGGATATATTGGGCGCCTGGGTATGGCACACGAACTTGAAGTACTCGTTGAAACTGCTAAAATTCTGGAGAAGGATTCCATCCACTTTGTATTTGTGGGCGAAGGATCGGAAGAGGAAAAATTACTCGCTTTGTCTAAAGACTATAAACTTAACAATGTACATTTCCTCGACGCACTACCAAAAAATCAACTTGCGCATATTTATCCCAACATTGACATTGGTGTGGTAATTCAAAGAGAGGCACCATCCTTCAAAAAAAATATCCCTTCAAAACTTTATGATTTATCCGCGGCCGGTTTGCCATTGGCTGTAGGCGTAGATGGCGTTACCCGAGAGTTGGTTGAAGAATTCAATTGCGGTCTGTTTTTTCAACCCGGAGATACTCAAGCCTGCGCTGACGTAATTCGTAAGATTGCAACTCAACCTGAATTAAGAAAAGCATTAACCGAGGGAGGTAAAACACTTGCAGAACAGTTCAGCCGCGATAATATGGCAGAAAGAATGAGACAATTCCTCAAAAACACGGTCAACCCTAAGTAAACAACTTTCTGGGTTTCATCCCCTAAATAAGGCTTGCACATCCAGAAAAAAACGTGCATTATCCGTCTGTGGCTTATTAAAAATCAGACTGTGTCTTTCAATGGATAATCAAACTCATACAACAGCGGGAAATCTGCCGAGAGTAATCATGCTTTCGGTGATTGCAGCTCTTGGCGGTTTTCTTTTCGGATTCGACAGTGGGGTAATTAACGGAACCGTAGATGCCCTGCAACAAGCCTTTGATTCAGATGCCGTTGGCACCGGCTTTAATGTTGCTTCTATGTTGCTTGGCTGTGCCGTGGGTGCCTTTTTTGCCGGTACATTTGCAGATAAATTTGGGCGTAAACCTGTGCTTATTACCACTGCACTTGCTTTTATCATTAGTGCATGGGGTTCGGGTATAGCAGGAAGCTCTTTTGAATTTGTGATTTTCAGGATTTTGGGTGGTTTGGCCGTAGGCAGTGCCAGTATTCTTGCGCCCGCTTATATTAGCGAAATCGCGCCGACGCATATCAGGGGCCGGCTCGCAACCCTGCAACAGTTGATGATTGTAATCGGGCTTTTCGCGGCTTTTCTCAGCAACTATCTAATTGCCAATACCGCTGGTGGAGCATCCGCAGAGCTTTGGGCCGGATTTAATGCCTGGCAATGGATGTTCTGGATGGAGATTATACCCGCCTCTGTCTTTTTTGTGGGACTACTGTTCGTACCTGAATCTCCACGCTATCTTGTAGCGGCCGGCAAAACGGCTGAAGCCCAAAAAGTGCTGGCAGATTTATC
>SLDG01000220.1 GCA_007125355.1 Balneolales bacterium
ACTAAAATTTTGGAGGAAGTTTTTTTATTTACATCAATCAGATTGGAAAATTCTGAGACTGTAATTTTGTTGTACTCATTCAAAAAACGAAACAGTTTTTGTTCACGAGGTCCGTATTGAAATGTAATACCTTCGTTTTTGCCACTCAGCCGCAGTAATTCTGCCTGTTCTTTACTTGCCGTTACACTTTTGTCATTACGGCGCACAAATACGATTTTTTTTCCTTTCAGATTAACACGAACCGGTTTTAATTCGGCTTCTTCAACCCGAACTACAACTACTTCACGTTGACCGGTTTCCACTAATTCAATAGTGTGTTGTACGGCGGGTTCGCAATAATACGACATGGCCTCGGCGAGCAGATATTGTTCTTCGAAAAAGCTGGTTACACCGATTATAGTTTTATCATCATTCACCCCAATCAGTAGCATACCGCCTTTGGTATTGGCAAATGCGCATACTTCACGGGCGATTTTTTCTGGTGAGGAGATGGTTTTCTTAAACTCGAGAAAGGTGCTTTCGCCGGTTTTAACCAATCTTTTTAGATCGCCAAGCGACATTTGGCTCGACGGGGGAGGTAAATGAGAAAACATAATCGTAATTGATGAGAATCGGTTGTGTTTTCTGTTGCAATTTCAGTAAGAAACAGAACAGTAATAAATTAAAAAAACGTTTCGATTTAAAATAATATTTCTTCTTTCTGCTCTCTTGTCATTAACTGGTATACTCCTTCTTTTGGATTAAGCCCCTTAAACAGCACGTTATAGACTGAATTGGTTATTGGCATATCTACATTTAGACGGGTTGCCCATCCGTTAACTGATTTTGTCGTTTTTACGCCTTCTGCAACCATATTCATACTTGCAATGATGTCATTTAACGATTCTCCTTTTCCAATACGGTATCCAACGGTTCTATTGCGGCTGTGTTTACTTGTACAGGTTACAACCAAATCACCAACTCCAGCAAGCCCGGCGAAAGTATCCTGAGAAGCTCCCAGGCGAACCCCCAAACGTTTCATTTCCTGCAAGCCCCTTGTAATGAGCGCGGCAATGGCGTTATCCCCAAAATCTGCGCCCTCGGCTATACCCGCCGCAATGGCCATGATGTTTTTGATGGATCCTGCAATTTCAATCCCAAGAATATCCCGGTTCATGTAGACCCTGAACATGGGCGACTTAAACAACGCCTGAATATCTTTCGCTGTGGAAGTTGAGTAAGATGCCACACTAACAACCGTGGGCTTGCGCTTAGCCACTTCTTCTGCATGACTCGGCCCGTAAAGTACGCCTATTCTATCCTGATCGATGACACCGTCCAAGACTTGTGTCAGTACCTGGCTCATAGTCAGATAGGTTTCGTTTTCAATCCCCTTAACTACGCTTATTATGATCTCGTACCCATTCAAATGAGGCTTTACATCTTCGGCAACTCTTCTGAGTACATGCGAGGGAGTAGCAAAAAGTACGGCCTCGGCTCCTTTTAGCGCTTGCTTATAATCACTAAAACACTGAATATTTTCAGGAAGTACGACATCTTTCAGGTATAAAAGATTTTGATTTTGGGTATTAATAGAATCAGTAAGTTCACGTTCTCTTGCCCATAATCTTACATTATGGCCTGAATCTGCCAAAACCAGAGAAAGAGCGGTACCCCAGCTGCCTGCGCCGATTATAGTTATATTCACTTTAGTTTATTCCTCGTTGATTCTACCTTTAGCGGGGCTGAATGACGAAATCCGACTTTCTGTACCCTTCATTAATCTCTCAATATTAGAACGGTGCTTTACAATTATTGTAATGGCAATAATAGAGCTAATTACTATAAGACTTCCGTCTATGCTTTCCATGCCAAATCCATATCGCAGCATGAGTAAAAATAAAGGATATGACGCGCTTGAAACCATAGAAGCAAGACTGACATAACGCGTTGAGAAAAGCAGAGCTAAAAATATGGCAAAGGCCAGACTGATGGAAATTGGTTCAATGGCATACAACATACCACAAGCGGTTAAAACACCCTTTCCACCTTTGAATTTAGCATATAGTGGGTACATATGGCCTAATACTGCAAAAAGCCCGGCAAAAATCATAATAAACATTGCGGTTTCCCAGCCCGAAAAAACTGTAGGTATATTTCCAACTTCGAACGCAATTCTGCTAATGTAATAAGCGGAGACAAATCCCTTTAAAAAATCAATAAGAGAAACCACTAAGCCCGCTTTCCAGCCTAAAATTCTGAACGTATTGGTAGCACCTAAGTTCCCGCTCCCGTGTTCACGGAGGTCAATTTTCTTATAGACCTTTCCTACCCACAATGAACTTGGAATAGAACCTAACAGATAGCTTAATAATGCAACAACAATCAACGAACCCACAATACATCCTCACCTTTTTTAGAAAATCCAGTTTTATCAATGGCAGACAGTCTGTGCCAGTAATCAGTGTTCGTAATATAACAAATGAATGTTAGTTTTAGTACCATCTGATGCAGTGATTTGTCTTATTTGTCTTGTTATGTACCACAAATGTTGGCATTTTATATAAACTAACAATTTGAAACATTAT
>SLDG01000189.1 GCA_007125355.1 Balneolales bacterium
AAAGTTTCCTTTTTTATCATTCAGAGTGTACGCACGCCCCGATTCGGTTCTGGGGAATGCTCCACCGATATACATTTTGTACGTTTTTTGAACATCAAGTCGTTTGCTCATCTTATAGCTCCAAATATGGTAAAAGTCCGTGTAAGCCACCCTCGCGGCCAAGGCCGCTTTCTTTGTATCCGCCAAATGGCGAAGTCGGGTCGAATTTGTTGAAAGTATTTGCCCAAAGAACTCCGGCACGAATACCGTTGGTCATGCCGAAAATTTTCGAGCCCTTGTCAGTCCAAACACCACCGGAAAGTCCGTAAGGTGTATTGTTTGCTTTTTCTAATGCCTCTGCAGGAGTTCGGAACGTCTGTATGGTTAACACCGGGCCAAATATTTCTTCCTGCACCAACTTGTGCGATTGAGATACATTTCCAACCAATGTCGGGCAGCACCAATACCCCTTATCGGGAAGAGCGCATTTAGTTTGATAAATTTCAGCACCATCCTGTACACCATATTCCAGATAGCGGTTAATGGTTTCAAGCTGCTCTTTAGAGTTGATGGCACCAACATCGGTATTTTTGTCGAGCGGGTCGCCAACAATTAACGTTGACATGCGGTCGATGAGTTTATCGCGCACTTCATCGGCAATGTTTTCCTGCACAAACAGGCGCGAGCCGGCGCAACAAACATGACCCTGATTAAAGAAAATGCCGTTTATGATTCCTTCCACGGCCTGATCAATGGTGGCATCCTCAAAAATAATGTTGGCTGCTTTGCCGCCGAGTTCCAAAGTGAGCTTTTTACCACTTCCGGCAATAGCTTTCTGGATAATTTTGCCAACACCTGTAGAGCCGGTAAACGCAATTTTATTTACATCTGGATGATCAACAATTGCAGCTCCGGTTTTTCCGGCTCCGTTCACAAAGTTTACTACTCCGTGCGGTAAATCCGCTTCCTGGATTATTTCAGCGAGCTTCATGGATGTTAACGGAGTGGTTTCAGCCGGTTTAATTACAATAGTATTTCCTGTAGCAAGTGCCGGTGCAATTTTCCATGCAGCCATGAGAAGGGGGAAATTCCAGGGGATGATTTGGCCAGCGACACCAAGTGAGCGAGGTTCTCTGCCCGGGAAAGCGTAATTTAGTTTGTCAGCCCATCCTGCATAATAAAAGAAATGTCCGGCCGCGAGTGGAACATCCACATCACGTGATTCACGAATAGGTTTACCACCATCCATAGACTCGATAACGGCCAGTTCGCGGGCTTTTTCCTGTATCATCCTGGCTATCCGATATATGTATCTACCACGGTCGCGCCCGCTCATTTTTGACCAGTATTTGTTGTACGCCTGTCTCGCGGCTTTTACAGCAGCATCCACATCAGCGTGTGAGCCATTGGCTACTTCGGCAAGTTTTTCCTCAGTAGCCGGATTTACGGTATCAAAATATTCACCCTCTGTGGGTTCTACAAATTTACCGTTAATAAAGTGGCCGTATTTTTCCCGAATGTTGATGTGTCCTGTACTTTCAGGAGCAGGAGCGTAACTCCATCCATTAGAAAAATCCAGTCGGTTCGATTTTTTGATTTCAGTCTCTTTTAGCATGATTTAGTCCTTCGAAAAATAATCTGAAGATTGATAGACGCCGGTCTGCTGCTTTATGATTTGCATAAGCAGGTCGTTGGCGAGTGAGCTGGCTCCGAAACGGAACATGTGCGGATCGAGCCATTCGCTGCCGAGTGTTTCGCGTACCATAATGAGGTAACGGATGGCTGTTTTAGCATCTCTGATGCCACCCGCCGGTTTCAGGGCTATTTTCGTGCCGGTTTTATAGTAAAATTCACGGATGGCCTCAAGCATTACAAGCGTAACCGGCTGTGTTGCGGCGGGACTAATTTTACCGGTTGATGTTTTGATAAAATCGGCTCCGGCGTACATGGCAATGTCACTAGCGCGGCGCACATTATCTAAGGTTTGCAATTCGCCGGTTTCGAGAATTACCTTCAGCCGGGCATTTCCGCAAGCTTCTTTTACCGCGGCAATTTCATCGAATACATAGGAATAATTTCCCCTGAGAAATTCACCTCTTGAAATCACCATATCGATTTCATCCGCGCCTTCATCTACACAGAATCGCACCTCTTCGAGCTTGGTTTCGAGTTTAGCCCATCCGCTGGGGAAAGCGGTAGCAACACTTGCTACTTTTATAGTTGAGCCGTAAAGAGCTTCTTTAGCAGTACGTACATACGTGGGATACACACAAACAGCCGCCACAGAAGGGATGTCTTCTGCATTATGGGGATGCATCGCCTTGTAACACAATTGACGCACTTTCCCCGGCGAATCCATACCTTCGAGTGTTGTGAGGTCGATCATGCTCAGGGCAAGTTTAAGCGCGTATAGCTTCGACTCTTTTTTGATGCTTCTGGTGTTCAGTTTGGCTACCCGCTCTTCAACATTAACCTGATCTATGGTTCTGCTTTGCCTGAAGTCGGGCAGGCCGTTAAGCACTTGATTCATCTTAAATGGCTTAGAATTTAAATTTTCCTCGAATTTTAGTCGATTGGCTGGTTACT
>SLDG01000001.1 GCA_007125355.1 Balneolales bacterium
ATGAATTCTGTCCGGCAGACAGCAAACCAAAATTCAAGTCATTTATAGTGCTTTCTCTGTATAAGTAGGCCGTTTTCTGAGTTTGCGTGTAATTGGCAATCAAACCCGTATATCCTTCAAGCTCATTTGCCAGTTGGTTGTAAACAGCATTATTTGCAATTTCCTGAAATGCGTACACATCCGCATTGAGTGTTTCGATAACGGTTTTAACATTCTGGAACTGCAGCTCGTTGTTGATGGGGCCTTCGCCATCAAACCCAAACCACTCTATATTCCACGTTACCACATCGAGGGTGTGTTCTTGTGGGATATCATCTCCGGGGTACACATAGGCAACCGGATCTATATCGTCGGTGCTTCTGGCTTGCAGTTCGGAATTACCGTTTCTTTGCCAAACAATACCAATTAATCCTGATCTTTGCGAAGGGATGGATGCGCCACTCAGGTTAGTGAACTGATTTACCCTGAAGAGTCCGGCACCGGATGTGCGGTCTGATATAGTATATTGAGAGTTTCCCTGAAAAGTACCACCCGAGGCGAATACAGCCGAGTTAATTCTAACTAATCTGCCCCTGAAATTACCTCTGCTTAATTGATCAACACTAATTAGCGTAGGCATCATTTCTCTGTTGGATTCGGGGAATATTTCGAACTCAAATCTGTCTCCACCAAGTTTAAGCAAACCTGTCCCCGGTTGCCCACCAAGAGTATCAACTTCTTTGAGTGTTGCGGTAACAACAATGGAATCACCGTGAGAAGCATTTACAAAAAACTGGTTTCCACGCATTAAGCCTTCGTTATACCATCCAATTCCCGCAAAAAAATCTTCAAAAAATAACGGGCCACGGAATTCATCTAAGGCGGTAATCCATCCCCCTACAGAAACCTGAGTTCCTATAGGCAAATCTCTGGCTTCTGAAATTGAAATTACATTACGCTCAAATCCTTCGCCTTCTAAATCGATACTAAACTCGGGATGATTCGAAGCATTAGAAAAAATAGTGAGGCTTCCCTCAAAAACCCCCTCTGCCGGAGGTGTAAAAGAAACAGTTATAGTGGATGATTCTCCCGGCTCCAGAGTAACAGCACCGCCCGATACCAAAGAGAATGTCTCTCCTGAAACCTCAATTGATGACACTTCCAGAGTTTGATTTCCGTTGTTGCCAATGATTAACTGGCTCGACCTGACTGAACCAATTTGGGTTAAGTTTACATCTAAAGTTGACCCCAATGCGATATTTGTGTTGTTTTGGGTGACTACTATCGAGGCGTCATCACTAAAATCTGTGACAGAAAAATCATCTATATTTACTCTGCCACCCTCGGTATGTACAATTCTAAATCGAATATTCCCGGTTTGATTTATGGCAACTTCGGTAGTTTGCAGCTGATCCGGCACTTCAAATTCGGGTCCGGCATCATTCCATGAATCCCCTTGGTCTGTGGAATATTGAAGCTGAATTTCACCATCACCATCTCCAAAAAAAGTAGAATTTGCGAAAAGAAATGAAACGGTGCCTGCCCCGTTTGTTTTATCAAAATCCATAGTAATGCTGCCGTTGGTGGCTCCGCTTGTTCTGAGCCTGGCAGATTGTTCCCCGTTTTTTTGATCTCTGTCATCTCTGCCGAGCAACGCCTGATGAAATAGCCAAACCCCCGTTTCGAGTTCTACAGCCTGAGGATCGGTGGGATAAGAGGTAAGGGTACCGGATTCAAAGTCCTCAAATAATTGAGCGTCTGCATGGGTATTAAAAATAAAACCTGATAAAGCAAGAAAAGAAAAAACAGTAAAAAACTTCATAATAGTCGAATTAAATTCTGAATGTAGTAGTATGATTATTAAGGAGAAGAATTAAAAATTAAGCTCAAACCGGTTTCTGAGCTTACATAGCAGCCGGATAATATATTTCCACTCTCATTTACCTCTGAAATAAATCAGATAGTAATATAATGGCTGAAGATTAAAATAATTGTTTATTCGCAAAATGTGCATTAATATTTGGCATGTTTGAATATTGATGGCAAAAAGATTTCTTTGTTAATAGCCCGGGTAAGTGACTTTGTAGCGGATTTTATACTTAACCCGAATTATTCACGAAAGCATAAAAAATAAAACATAAACCACTGAATAATAATGATACAGACAAATACCGCATTCAATCAAAATTGGGTGATTGAAAGGTTGAAGCGCTCCGCTGTTGAAAGTTGAAGGTTGATTCGAGGTAACTTTCAGCTTTTAACCTTCAACAAACAACGTTTATAAAAGTAGACAAATTACACTAATTTCCCCTTCGCCTTGCTAACAAGAAAATTTCCCCGAATTAGTCAGGGCAGGCTTTGGTGAATAATTCGGGTTAATAGTTTCGTCTAAAGCTTTGAGCAAGAAATCTAAGCAAACTATTTGACACGGTTACACCTTACCTTTAATTCTTGGTATGCTGGATTAAATAAAATCGAGTCACCTTACCATTCACAAGAAATTTCATACCATTCACAAGATTTAGATTTTTTTGATTTTGCGAATAGTGTATATTTATATTTGTTATATGCTTAGCTGAAAT
>SLDG01000098.1 GCA_007125355.1 Balneolales bacterium
CAACGATTCAACGTGAGCGAAGCGAACAACCAACGATTCAACGTGAGCGAAGCGAACAACCAACGATTCAACGTGAGCAAAGCGAACAACCACTATCGTGCAGGCGTTTTTACCTGATTAACAGTATATCCTGTAAAATTGGGAATTATTTCATGGAAGCACTGTCTTATGGAGTCCTGATCCCCTCTTTCAGCTGCATTTTTAAGATGGGCTAAAATCATTTCAAGATTGTCTATACTAAGCTTTGATTTACGAGCCATAAAAATTTTCTCATACTTAGATGAGACTGTCCCCTCTTCAGCGGTCAACAATTCTTCGAATAGTTTCTCACCCGGTCGCATCCCTGTAAATTCAATTTTTATATCCTTTTCAGCTGTTAATCCCGAAAGTGTAATTAAGTCCTTTGCTAAATCTACGATTTTGACGGGTTCACCCATGTCAAGAACGTACACCGCGCCATTGTTGTCCATACCGCCGGCTTGTAACACAAGTTGAGATGCTTCCGGTATGGTCATAAAGTACCGTGTCATTTCTGCACTTGTAACCGTAATGGGACCACCATTCTGAATTTGCTTTTTGAATAATGGGATAACACTTCCCCGGCTTCCTAAAACATTACCAAATCGAACAGAAACAAAAACCTGACCATTTTTAGCTTTTTGTGCTACTGATTCAATAACATACTCAGCTACCCGCTTAGATGCTCCCATCACCGATGTTGGATTTACAGCTTTATCTGTTGAAATATTTACAAAACGCGCGGCTTTATATCTCAGTGCCAGTTCAGCCAAATTTGCAGTGCCAAGAATGTTATTTAGCACGGCCTGCTCCGGATTCTGCTCCATTAATGGAACATGTTTATGTGCTGCCGCATGAAAAATGATTTCCGGCTTATGCTCACTAAAAATTCGTTCAAGCGTAATTTCATCACGTATATCTGCAATAAAAGGTATATATGAAATGGATGAGTGATAGCGATGAAGTTCTTGCTGCAGGTTATAAACGCTGTTTTCTCCCCGACCGACAATAAGCAACTTAGACGGCTTAAAGCGGCAAACCTGTCGTACAATTTCAGAACCAATTGATCCGCCTGCGCCGGTAACCAGCACAACGCTTCCGCTGATATACTTTGATATCTCGCTCATATTCAAATTTACAGGCTTTCTTTGAAGCAGATCCTGAACATCTACATCACGCATTTGGCCAATTGACACCTTACCGTTGAGTAAATCAGACAGTCGCGGCAAAATTTGATGCCTGACTTTCAGTTTACTTGTTATTTCCACCACCCGCCTGATGGCTTCAGGAACGGAAGGAATTGCCGTAAGAACAAGATCAGCTTTTACTTTTTTGGCGACATGATCAAGATCTTCTATTGACCCCAAAACCGGTATATCCATAAACCGTTGTTTGTGCTTGCTTTTATTATCATCCAAAAAAGCAACGGGGTTAAGTCCATTCTCGGGATGTCGGAGCATCTCACGCGCCATCATAGTGCCTGCATCACCCGCTCCAATAATAAGTACGCGCTTTTTATTAGCTACAGATTGAGCATTATATGCTGTAATCAGCTTTTCGGCGCCTAATCTGGCAGAAAGCCTGAAAACAGAAAGTAAACCAAAAGACAGCATGGCATCTATTACAACCACTCCGTAAGGAACAACAACCTGAGGCCTTAAAAAGGTAACAAGACCAAAAATTAGTACTGAGGACAGTGCTACTGCATAGCCAATTTTCAACAGATCAGGAATACTTGCAGTATGCCATGATTGTCGGTGGACATTGAAAATGCGAAGTCCCAAAAGTTTAGGTGCAAAAGCAACTGCTACATAAACTAAAGTGAGTTGAACATCATAATGATCAATAGGCCCCCGGCGAATCATTACGGCTAAAGGTGCGCAAAGAAGCAGAATAAAAAAGTCGATTCCAATTTTCAGAAAGTATCGGTTACGTACATTCTTCAAAAAGCGAACCAACCCGTTGTTTTGCTTCAGAAGGTTATGTATTGAATTTTGTAACATTGTTTTCGATTAGAATAGGTTCCCTCGGAAATATTAATTTAGTGCAATGTAGGAAAATACATAAAATACTGCATTAATATTAACGAATTAATTTAATGTGTGTAAATGGTTGAAACAAGAGGATGAATAGATTCATGTTTATTTAATCTATATTGCCGTTGGAGATTTTTAGTTGAGGTCGATGAAAGTTTAGAAGTTGGGGGAGCTGAAAGCTAAAAGGTGGAAGCTGAAAGCTCAAAGCTGATACTGTCATTTCGAGGGTTTGTTGAAACTATGGTCTGGGAATTCCGGGGATGTCTCAGCTTTATAATATACAAAGTAAACCCGAGAAATCTCCCAAGGTTGATGAGGTATGGGTTTTGGCTGTTGGCGATTAGCTGTTGGCTTTTGGCTTCTGACCTCTTCCAGCGTTATTTTCTACCGCAGTGGACGCAGTGTTACACAGTGTTTTTTACTCTGCGAAACTCTGTGTACTCTGTGGTTTAATTTTTTGGCTGGTGGCGACGACCGTCTGCTGACCGCAGACCACAGACAAGATA
>SLDG01000233.1 GCA_007125355.1 Balneolales bacterium
CCGTTTTCATCAGTGAATTCCTGAGGTTCCATCGCGCTTTCTCCACCCAATTTCAGGCATTCGGTGTAGGCACGATGCACATCCTTAACAGACATCGCGATATCCTTTACGCCATCGCCGTGAATTTTGATGTGCTCAGCAATTGGGGAATCGCCCGTAAGCGGAGACGTGAGAACCAAACGAATATTACCCTGCTGAAGCAGCCAAGAGGCTTGAGTGCGGACACCGGTTTCAAGGCCGGAATAACCCACCACTTCAAAGCCAAAGCTTGTAACGTAGTAGTGAGCCGCTTGCTTGGCGTTGTTTACATATAATTCTACGTAATCTATATCTATGAGCCCTAAGTGGTCTTCATATTCCTTTTCTAAGGGACGTTCCATTAATTCACTGTCGTTCAAAGCTTGTGTTTTCATAGTGTTGTTTAAATACTTTTAGATGATTAAAAAAGCGCTTTTTTGTTTATCCTATTAATATCGGAAATTTTTAGCTCGATTGCATATTAAGAAGCGTTAAATGTGGTGAGTTTTTTGGGATGAGGAGGCGCGACATCAAACTGCGGAGACACAAAATTAAAGACGCAAAATTTTGCGTCTCTACAATTTTGCCGGATTGTGGATTATTGACTGTTCATCATTCTCAACCTCAATTCAGGTTTGGGAGATTTCTCGGGTATGCTTTGCTATTTTCATTACAAAATATTTTGACTAACCTTATTTGCAATAAAGCAAGTGTACCCTCGAAATGACATGGTTAAAAATATTCAATTCTCAACCTTAACCAATTACGGCAGCCACGGGTATTTTCTGAAATCAGGTTTCCTTTTTTCTATATAGGCATTTTTGCCTTCCTGTCCCTCTTCGCTCATGTAGTACAGCATGGTAGCGTGACCCGCGAGTTCCTGAATACCGGCCTGACCATCACAATCAGCGTTAAATGCCGCTTTGAGGCAGCGAATAGCAATAGGACTTTTCTCAAGAATTTCATTAGCCCATTTAATGCCTTCCTCTTCGAGTTTATCTATAGGTACAACGGTATTTACAAGTCCCATTTCAAGAGCTTCCTGAGCGTTGTACTGCCTGCAGAGATACCAAATTTCCCTTGCTTTTTTCTGGCCAACGCTTCTTGCAAGGTAACTTGAGCCAAACCCGCCATCAAAACTTCCCACTTTGGGACCTGTTTGGCCAAAAATGGCATTATCAGCTGCAATGGTGAGGTCGCAAACAACGTGCAATACATGTCCGCCGCCGATGGCATAACCACCAACAAGCGCAATCACAGGTTTGGGCATACTGCGAATCAGGCGTTGAAGCTCAAGTACATTTAAACGTGGAATTCCGTCATCACTCATATAACCCGCGGTTCCTCTGATTCTTTGGTCGCCTCCTGAGCAGAACGCGTATTTTCCGTCTTTTGCCGGCCCCTCTCCGGTAATCAAAACAACACCGATTGAAGTATCTTCTCTTGCATCCACAAACGCCTCATACATCTCAAATAATGTTTTTGGCCGAAACGCATTCCTGACTTCCGGCCGATTGAATGCTATCCTCGCAATTCCGTCTGCTTTTTTATAGGTGATGTCTTGATATTCCTTAACTGTTTTCCATTCCATAACTAATCGTAAATTATTGGTTAATCGTATTTTTTCTCAATTTTTAAAAATCTCTTATTCACTATGCTGCAATGTCTTACCAATTCGTTGCGTTTAAAAAACTGTTCTGTCATCTAATAAACTCAAGTATAGGCAGAAATAAAACTCAAAAGTTTTTGAAGATACGAATCGGGATTCTCTAAATGAATTCTGTGGCCGGATTTTTCAATAATTTGAAACTCAGAGTTTTTCAATTTGCCGTGAATTTCACGGCCTTTTTCAATGAATTTAGCATCATATTCACCCGCCAGAACATAGACCGGACACCGAATAAGTTTCAGAAATTTCTGAGCAGGTGGCATTACTCCCGTACCAAATCCCAGCAGAGAATGTGCAAGTCCGGCCGGGTTTTGATTTCTGCGGATATCCATCATGCGCTTTTCAAGCACTTTATCGATTTTTGTCGGCGTCTCAAACACCTTTTTTTGATTCCAAGTATCCAGGAATTCATCAAAATCATCTACAATCAATCCGGCTGTTTTTTGGTCTGCTTCCACCCTCTTCAAAGATTCAGTTGAATCCTCAAATCCCGCTGTTGTACTTTCAAGAAATAGTCCCTTTAGCCCATTGGAGTGCCTGATGGCGTATTGAATCGCAAGCCTTCCACCCATACTGTACCCGACAATCACACATTTTGAAGCTTTATAGTGTAGCAATATTTGCCGCAAATCAGCTGTTTGATGCTCTGTTTCATACCGGACGAGCTCTATAGGAGATTCCGTATTCCCATGGCCCAAAAGGTCGGGAGAAATTATGTTCCATTCATCCGGTACGGAATCATAAATATGGCTGAATATAGCATGTGATCCACAAAATCCATGTAAGAAAAGGATGAATTTATCAGAATCTCTACTACTGAGGCGCTTGAATATGTTATAATTCAAGCCTCTTATGTTCAGTTTTTCTGTTCCCGCTGATGATTCCAAATTTGTTTTCTGATTTTTTGGGATGCGTCTGGATTTGTTACGCACTCAATAACAGCACTGCCCTCAGTTTCCGTTTCCCTCTTTTTAATTGCTTTATTCAATTCAACTGCAGAATGAACTACAACATGTTCAATTCCGAATGCTTCACATAGTTTTTTAATGTTAACATTTTGCGGCGTTTCAAAATAATCTGTGTAAATATGCTGATGAGTGTAAACCGGGAGCATCCTGAAAATATTCCCGCCATTGTTATTGATAACTATCACATTCAAATTGCTTTTAGCGAGTGTCATCAATCCGGTTGTATCGTGTAAAAATGCCAACTCGCCGGTAAGCAGCCATGATTTATGAGTACTTCCTGCACTAACTCCACAAGCCGTTGATGTAATACCGTCAATTCCACTTGCTCCTCTGTTGTGATACACAAAATTAATATTTGAATAATTTGTGCCAAAAAAATCTAAATCCCTGACCGGCAATGAGTTTGATACAAATACATCACAATATTCCGAGACACAATTTGTGAATGTTTGAAATACATGACCATCAGTAAATTCAGTACTATTTTTTAGAATTTGGGATGAAATACCTCTTGCGGATTTATCAAATGATTTCCACTTTTCAAGCCAGCTATCGAAATTATTCAATTTCACATCTGTCGTTTGCATTGAACCGTATTGCGTTGGCAACTGTATCCATTTTGTGGAAGTATTATCCGGGTCGGGCTTCATTCGGGCATGACTTAAAATCCACTGCTCGGCTTTTGCTTCTTTCAGGTAGGATGTCAACGCGATGCTTATCGGGGGAAATCCAATTCGAAGGATAAAATCAGCTTCGAGCTCTTCCATAACCCGGTTACTTCTCAGGTAGGCTTCATAAAAAGTGATAATATTTTTATGTGATAATCCTCTCATCCCCGAAACACTTTCGGCTACTATTGGAATATTTGAAGTTTCAGCCAGAAATTTCAGGATTTTTTGTTCAAATCCGTATACTATTGTAGCCGGACCCACAATGATAACAGGCTTTTTTGATGACTGAAGTTTTGTTAAGACATCAACTAAATCAAATATTAAATATTCTTCATCAGGATTTTCAATTGTGCTGATATCTATGCAGAAGTCAGCAAGCAGTTGATTTAATTCCTGCTCATCCGGCTGCAAGGGTTTGGCAAACGGGGTATTAACGTGGATGATACCTCTGTCAGACACAGCTTTTCTTACGCAGGATGAAGCCAAATTAACAGTATGCTGTTCTTTTTCATGGATATTAGCTTGTATAAATTTCAGGGGATATTTACCAAACAGCTCTTTTTGATTTATAGTTTGGGGAGCGTGTCTGTTTTGCAGATTATCAGGGCGGTCAGCTGAAAGCACAATCAACGGCGTGTAACTCATTGCTGCTTCAATGACAGCCGGGTAATAATTGGCGGCGGCTGTTCCTGAGGTGCAAATTAAACAAGCCGGTCTGCCGGTAGCTTTACCTATGCCAAGTGCAAAAAAGCCTGCTGACCTTTCATCTAAAATGACATGTGTGTTCAGTGCATTTATCGAAGAAGCCGCAATAACAAGCGGTGTTGAGCGAGAGCCGGGAGAGATAACCACATCAGTAACACCTGAATGCAACAAAGTGGTTAGAAAACGGAGTGCCCAGCTTACATTCTTGTGGCCTGTATCCTTTTTATCCATGCTTAATGGCTGAAAGCATTGGGATCAATTTGAGCTTGGTTTCTTCCCATTCAAGAATCGGGTCGGAGTCCTCTACAATTCCGCATCCTGCAAAGAAATCAGCCGAATCTTCCATAATCAGCCCACTTCTGATGGCTACGACAAACTCGCCACGGCCTTTGCTGTTAATCCATCCAACCGGGCCGGCGTACCACCCGCGTTCGTGTTGTTCGAGCAATGGAATCAATTCGAGAGCTTTTCCGGAGGGAGAACCTCCTACTGCAGGTGTTGGGTGCAGTTTTTCTAAAATCTCAAAAGGATCGTGATCGGCATTCATCCATGCTGAAACCGGAGTGTACAAATGCTGAACGTTGGTAAACTTTTTGATGCCGGGTTTAGATGGATAATTTATCTCATCGCTGAACATTTCAAGCCTTCTTATAATCGAGCGAACCACATAGAAATGCTCTTCATTATCTTTTTTGCTGTTTAGCAGTTGTCG
Organism: Balneolales bacterium; assembly: GCA_007125355.1. GTDB lineage: Bacteria > Bacteroidota > Rhodothermia > Balneolales > Cyclonatronaceae > SLDG01. The sequence continues at coordinate 4,744 of SLDG01000233.1, forward strand.
CTCCAAAATAGTGTCCTGAGTAGCAGTACCACCCCGACTGATGCTACCAGCGAGTCCTTCGGTTAGAATATATTTAGAGCGAACTGACAGTAAACGTTCCGGCGTAGAACCAACAAAACTGTTTTTGCCATCAGGCCTGAAAAGAAAACTGTAGCAAGATGGATATTCTTTTCTCAGTTGATTAACAAGCTTTGTTGGCTCAATATTTTCTGAGGTATTTACCTTTAACCTTCTGGAAAGAACAACTTTATTATGCGATCCTGACCTAATAAAACCTTTGGCTTTATTTACATTTGTTACCCACTCACTTAGTTCATCTTTCCCGTCTTCGATAGAAATATCTAACTGCTTCGTATCAGCAAATAATCCGTTTTTGCGTCGAATCGACTTCTGTATTGTAAGGTTCAGATTATACAACTTAGAAAAAACATTACTCTGAGCATCTTCTACATCAACTTTTTCATTCAATTTAAGATTCAATGTTAAAAGCGATAATTCTCCATCGCGGATGAAAGTCCACTCCGGTATTACAAATGCAGATGCTCCGAAAGCTTCCCATCCTTCTTTCACCTTGTGATCAAAAAAACCAAATCCCCCTAAAAAATGAACTCCTGAGAGGCTGTGATTAAAATCTGATAGTTCAATGATTTTATTTTTTTGCTCAGAGATGCATTCAGATAGATTTCTGAAACGATTGCTACCCTCAGCTTTCAATTGCTTAATCGACTTACCAGCAGCAATAGCCAATTTTTCATCGGGATATTCCCAATAAAACTGAAATTCTCCCGGTTTTGATAAGATTTCGAGTACTGCAAGGGCGTCTGTCTTCTCATAGGGGATGGTAACAGAAATTATCTCAGGAGTCTCACCTTCTCGCTCTTTGATCGTGTTTTTTAGCGCTTCTCGAAATGCGTCGGCATCAAATATTCTGGCAAATTCCTGAAGATTCGTTTCGGGTGATAATAATTTAGTTTTCGATTTATACATCTAATATAATTTCATTCCCTTGAAATCACTGTAATTTCGAACAGCTGGCCAAGGCAATCCAAATAATGTTTACCTGTACAAAAAATTATTCAATTTTGATTAACTGCAAAATATATGAAAGTGAGACAAACCCCTAAGATTTCCAGACTTTCAAACATGTATGATAAAACACATTTATGGAGATTCAACGTTCAGTAATAAATCTTAATAATTACCAAAACTCCAGTTTAGTGGCTTATAAATTACTAATTAATTAAAACCACGTGCAAATATACGTATATGGGCCGCGATTGAACAAATAATTACTTCTCTGAGTTGGATTTATGGAATGTTCATTAGAATGCCTACTGTATAAATGCAGTTTTGTTAAAAGGTAGGGAGATTTATTTTTAGTGAAGGCTGAAAGAAAGAAATAATCCGTTACTTCCGGCTTTGTTCTCATGATATAAGTTTTTACCCATCTTATTAGTCAATAATTTCAATAAGTTGTAAAAAATGCTCGAATTTCTTCTAACACGGGCTAATGACTACTGAATAAATTTTTATATTCAGCCAAACACATCGTCTATACCTAACTATGAAAATTTCCGGTATTAAAGAAAAGAATATCACCACAATGCATACATCTGTTTGGCGGCCTCTTGCTGAAGGTCACAAGCATGTAGTTAGTATGTTAGTAGATAAATATTTGCTTGAAAAAACGAGGCAGGCTAAAAATCCGGTAGTAGATTTTATGTTCACCTATTATAATTTCAGGCCTGCTGCATTAAAAAGATGGACACCCGGCGCCGGAGTATTATTAAAAAATGGCGCTGAATTTCAGGACTTCGACCAAAAAGGATTTCAACGTGTTGGTAATGATATTGAACTGACCGCAGATTCTTTCCCTCCAAAAAGAGTGAGCGGACTAAAGTGGATTAAGTCGGTGTTAGAGAACTCGCAGAATACAAAACCCTTGTTAAATTGTTGCGGGATGCACGAATGGGCGATGGTGTATAAAACAGATGATATCAGGCACGACCGATTTGCCTTGCGCCTGACTCCTGCTGAGATACAGGATTTTGTGGAATCGCGTCCCGTGCAGTGCACTCATTTTGATGCGTTTCGCTTTTTTACGGAAGCGGCCCGCCCGCTGAATCAAAACAAACTAAGCAGAGATAATTTTCATCTCAATGAACAACCGGGTTGCCTTCACACAAATATGGATTTATATAAGTGGAGCTACAAGCTTTATCCGTGGGTTTCATCTGAGACTACACTTCAGGCATTCAAACTTGCCATGGAAGCGAGAGAACTCGATATGAAGGCCGGGCCGTATGATTTAACCGAAATCGGTTTTCATCCCATAAAAATTGAAACTGAAGATGGCCGCATTGAATATAAACGAAAACAGGCTGTAATTTGGAAAAAGGGAATTCCCATTAGAAGCAAATTATTAAAAGAAGTAGAGTACCTTTTAAATGAAAAAGATTATGAATACGAAATGTAGGTTACTTGGAATAGGGTTATTGATGATAGTTATAGTTGCCTGTAGTTCAAAAATTGAGGGCGACTCTTTTGAACAAAGCCTGGAAAGAGGTGCGGCAGAATTGAAAATTGTATATGTGCCAGCACCCGGTTTTGCCTATTATGATGAAAACGGCGAATTGACCGGCGTTTCTATAGATATAATGCAGGAGTTTGCTGAATTTGTACATTACGCTCAGGGAATTGAGATTACCTATGAGTTTATCCCCGAGACAAGTTTTTCTACATTCTATTCTATGGTAAAAAATGCCCGCGGAGGGGTTTTCGGCCTCGGGAATGTAACAATAACAGAACAAAGACGTCTTGAAATTGGGTTCAGCCCGCCCTACCTCACTAATATTGCGGTTCTCATTTCCCATGAAGATATTCCTACGTTGCGTGAACTTCACACTATTTCTGAGGATTTTGAGGGCTTAACTGGGCTTGCATTCGAGGCCACATTGCATGAAACCAGAATAAAAAATCTTCGGGATACTTATTGGCAGGATATGGGAATCGGTTTTGCCAACTCGAACAGTGAGATTTTAAACCGGGTAGCTGAAACCGGTAATTACTTTGCTTACATCGACATCTACAACTATTGGCGTGCAGCGGAAGCGGGTGCGCCGTTAAAACTTCATCCAATGGCTGATCTGGCCAGTGAACGTTTTGGTGTAATAATGCCCTTAAACTCCGACTGGGATCCTATCATCACCAGCTTTTTTGATCAGGGTCAGGGATTCAGGACATCACGTACGTATCGTTCTATACTTGAAAGACACCTTGGATATGAATTGACGGAGAAACTTGAACGGGCTCGTGAAGATGCTGAGCAATTTTAGGTAAATAGTGGTTTTAAGTGGAACCACAAAGGCTCGAAGTTTTATCTTTTTTTTATTCTACCTTAGCGTTTTTGCTCCTTTGCGTGCAACTAATTTTCCTTATAGGCGCTAAGTTTTCGGAGATGATTTATCGAGTTAATGTGATTTAATGAACCAAATAACCACGCACAGCTTGGTATAAAATCTATCTTGACAGTTTTTTTACAAAAATAATAAAGAAATAAAACGAAAAATAATGAACATCAAACAGATAAAAGCAGCAATTATTGAATTTGCTGAGCAGAAAAGCGCAAGCGCTCCGGAATCATTTTTTGAAGTGTTTGAGGAATTTATGAGCGGGCTTGAATCAGGTACCATCCGTGCAGCTGAGCCAAGTGGAAATGAATGGTTGGTAAACAAATGGGTTAAACAAGGGATTTTACTGGGATTCAAATACGGCAAAGTCATCCCCTTCGAAACAGATGGAAGTTTCAAGTTTTTTGATAAAGATACCTACCCTACCCAATATATGAATGGTTCTGTACGGAATATCAGAATTGTCCCAGGTGGTTCAACAGTCAGACGTGGTTCTTACATAAGCAGCAGTGTTACCATGATGCCGCCAATGTACGTGAATACCGGCACTTTTGTAGATGAAGGCACTATGATTGATTCTCATGCACTTGTGGGTAGCTGTGCGCAAGTAGGCAAGCGCGTCCATTTAAGTGCAGCGGCTCAGCTCGGGGGCGTACTTGAACCTATTGGCGCTATGCCCGTGATTATAGAAGATGACTGTATGATTGGTGGCAACACGGGAATATACGAAGGAACTCGCGTCGGCCGTCGTGCTGTAATCGGTGCCGGAGTTATCCTCACAAAATCGACACCGGTGTATGACCTTGTAAACAACACCGTACTTAGGGCAACAGAAGATTCACCACTACACATCCCGGAAAACGCGGTTGTCATCCCCGGAAGTCGTCCCATTACAAATAACGATTGGGCTGCTGAACAAGGATTATCCGTCCAATGCCCCATCATCATAAAATACCGCGACGAAAAAACCGACGCATCTACGACATTGGAGGAGTTGTTGAGATAAGTTGAGGTTTAGTGGATTGAAAGTTGAAGAATGAGCCCGCTCCGAAAAGTTAATTATGAACCCTGCCTGCAGCAGGCAGGCACAAAGACACGAAGACACTAAGTTTCGCTTCGCGGGAATCACTATCACTCGGTGCACAAAAGTAAGTTATTGTTTTTATTATTCAAAAATTGCGCTTAAAGAGTTAATTTGATACTTTTTGATTAGTCAGAGCGCACTAAAAATTAAATAATTTTTTAATTTTGTCATTTCGAGGGTACATGAGTGCCATAATTTAAATAAATGCCATAATGCTTCTGTTCTATTTTAGGCAAAGCATACCCGAGAAATCTCCCAAGGTAGATCTTGCACATCTGAGCTACTCCAATGCCGAGTCATGGTGTGAGGCCATAATATCCACGCTTACGTTAGATACATTTGATGGATATGACAGAGATGTTGTAGCGGCAGTTGAGCGGAGCCGAAACCAAAGCGGTTATTTAGCTATTTTCTAAGGACAATCCAACTCTGTCATTAGTAGCGGAATGCCGGCATCGAAGTCGTGCTATAGGCAACAATTTTTTATCCGGCATGTAGTCGAAGAACTTGTCCTGAGCGGAGCGTTGCGAAGATGAAGGGTTGATTGATAGGGCTCATAAACGTACCGGGTTGTTCGGGCAAGGGATTCTCGAGCCTGTCCTGAGCCAAGACGAATGGCAGCGGATAACATTCTCATCTCTTAGTTAACATCCCAAGCCGCTGCTACGCTCACCCTGACTCCTGATAGGGATGTGGCAGAATAACGATGCCTTTAAATTCTAA
>SLDG01000215.1 GCA_007125355.1 Balneolales bacterium
AATTCGTTCACCTTATTCCAGTCAACAACATTCCAGAAAGCTGAAATGTAATCAGGACGGCGATTTTGATAATTCAGGTAATACGCGTGTTCCCAAACATCGATACCCAGGATAGGAGTATGTCCGTCCATTAACGGGCTATCCTGATTGGCAGTAGAAGTAATTTCTAATTTGCCATCATTATTTACGACTAACCATCCCCAACCTGAACCGAATCTGGTCGCCGCAGCATCTTCGAATTTTTTCTTGAATGCATCGAAACTGCCAAAAGTTTTGCTGATCTCATCAGCAAGTTCGCCGGTTGGGTTTCCTCCACCATTGGGAGAAAGAATAGACCAGAACAAGCTATGATTAGCATGCCCTCCGGCATTATTAATTACCGCTTGTTTAATATCAGCAGGTACATGGTCAATATTCTTGAGCACCTCTTCAACCGGTTTACCGGCCATATCGTGGCCTTCGAGTGCTGCATTTGCTTTTGTTACATAGCCGTTATGGTGCTTAGAATGGTGAATCTCCATTGTTTTCGCATCAATATGCGGCTCAAGCGCATCGTATGCGTAATTTAATTTAGGAAGTGTATATGACATAAAACTCCTCGTTTTTTGGTGTAATTGTTAACGTATTTATGATAGTATAAAAATAATTGTGTTCATAATTAATGTAACAACACGCATTTCTTAATCATTCACCTGAATATGAATATTTTGAGGATTAGCACTTCGGTTTAACAATTTCTACTCTTTATGGGCAAATTGCCATGTAATCACAAAAAAAACAAATAACACCACTTCTGCAATTTGTGCTTTGCTTTTGTATCTTTACAGCGATGTGAGACATATGTATGAACGAAACGGTATAGTTTTTTGTAGCTGATTATTGATACAAATTCTGCACGCAGCAACCGTACTAATTTCGGGGAAACAAGTGTCTTATTTAAAACTGACAGCAGATATGAGACAAATTAAACATGGTGTTATTACAAAACCGGCACGGTGCTTCGGCTTGCCTTTATTAGCTGTTTTATTACATTAAAAGACTATTTTTATGAAATTTGACTACGACTTGATCATTATAGGTAGTGGGCCTGCGGGATTTTCGGCGGCAATGCAAGCTACAAAACTCGAAAAGAAAGTACTGCTCGTTGAAGCAGATTCTAAAAATCTGGGCGGTTCCTGGATTAACACCGGCACTGTTCCAAGTAAAGCACTTCGCGAAGCAGCATCCATCATCAATAAACACACCAGCCTTTTTGGGGAAATAGACGGGTTGAAGTCTTGGGAAAAATTTAAAATGACGGATCTGCTGAAATACAAAGATATGGTCGTTGACCACGAGAACAGCGAATTAAAACGAAATCTCATAAAAAATGAAATTGATACAGCTCGTGGATTTGGTAAGCTTAAAGATGAACACACCGTCGAGGTAACCGATCATCTCGGTAACATAAAACAATATACCACACATTACATACTTATTGCCACAGGTTCGAGTCAGCTTGAGCCCAAAACGTTTAAGGTAGACGACAGAGTAATTATAGACAGTTATTCTATCGCAAAAATGACGCACATTCCCCGAAGAGTCTCTATAGTTGGCGCGGGAGTAAGTGCCATTGAGTTTGCTACAATTTTTGCTTCTCTTGGTAGTAAAGTAACCATTCTCAATCCCGATAATACGTATCTCTCTTTTTTAGATAATGAGATAAAAAATGAATTTGACCGCGCACTTGAAAAGTACCGCATAGTAATGTTCAAAAATGTGAAAATTCAAGGTATTGAAAAGAACGCGCTCAGAAATAGAACAGAAATCCGCTTCAAAGTTAGTGAAGAAGAGCAATTACGGGTTATAGAAACAGAGCATGTTATTTATTTTGGCGGGCGCAAGCCAAATACACAAGGGTTAGGGCTGGAAGCGGTCGGAGTAACCCTAAATGACGACGGGTATATCATAGCAGATGAGAATTACAAAACAGTAATCGATAACATCTACGCCGCAGGTGATGCGATTGGTTTTCCGCAATTAGCTTCGGCTTCATTTACTCAAGGCAGAGTAGCTACGTGCCATTTGTGTGGAATTTCTGACATTACACCCGGTGGCTCACATCCTTTCGGCATCTATTCCATTCCTGAAATTTCAAGTGTAGGCCTCAACGAGATAGAAGCGAAAGAAGCCGGTTATGAAGTTACCATTGGCCGTGCGTATTACAGAGAGCTCACCAAGTCGTCTGTCAGCAACGATACACTTGGTATGATGAAAATCATAGTTGACAATAAAAACCTGAATCTTCTTGGTGTTCATGTTGTTGGAGAGGCCGCCTGCGAGTTGGTCCATATTGGTCAGGTACTAATCAAGAAAAAAATTGATGTCCGTTATTTTATAGATAACATTCTGAACTATCCGACTTATAGCGAAGCGTACCGCATTGCCACATTTAACGCTATAAACCGAATGAATAAAGCCGGAACCAAATACCGCTCTATTTTGCAGGAAAAACAGACCGCTGAGGAAAATACTTAATGACGGCTTGCTCTTTAGCTCGAATTATTCACGAAAT
>SLDG01000356.1 GCA_007125355.1 Balneolales bacterium
GTGGCTATTTCGGTCGTCATTGTGCCACCCATTTCGGTGATATAGTGCCAGTCGTTTCGGAGGTCATTGTGCCAGTTTAGGCAGGTGAACTGGCCCCCGTTTCGCTGGCCGTTGTGCCACTTTCCATAATGTGTACCTTGCCATTAAAAAAGTTATGGCAGGACAACGAATCGACATTATGGATATAAAACAACTCATTCAATTAAAACTAAAGGGCTTGAGCAATCGCAAGGTTGCCCAAGCGTTGGGTGTGTCCCGCAATACGGTGAATGCCTATGTGAAGGCCTTCGAAAAGCATGGGCAAAGCTACCAGCAACTGCATGCACTTTCCGAGGTAGAATTAGCGCGGCTGTTTCCCCAGACTGACACCAAAGATGAGCAGCGCTATCAGCAATTGGCCAAGTATTTTCCCACCTTTGCCAAAGAACTTCGTAAAACCGGCTGCACACTACAAACTCTATGGGCAGGCTACCTGACCGAGCATCCAGACGGGTATCGTTACACGCAGTTTGTACACTATTTTAACCACTGGGCCAATAAGACGAAGGCCAGTGGCATTCTACACCATAAAGCCGGCGAAAAGCTGTTTATAGACTTTGCGGGCAACCCCTTATCTTGGGTGGATCGGAACACAGGCGAGGTTCACCCAGCGCAGGTATTTGTGGCAGTGTTGCCGGCTAGCCAGTATACCTACGTACAGGCAACAGCTTCTCAAAAGCGGGAAGATGTAGTTCGAGCCATCACTGAATGCATGAGCTGGCTGGGTGGGGTAACCAAGGCTATTGTCGCCGATAACATGAAGGCTGTGGTGTCCAAAGGGCACAAATATGCGCCCCTTATCAATAAAACACTCAAAGACCTGGCTCTGTACTACGGATGTGTGATTGATCCAACCCGTCCGTATCACCCAAAAGATAAAGCATTGGTCGAAGGAGCGGTGCAACTGGTGTATCAACGCATCTATTACCCACTGTCGGGACACACCTTCTTCAGTCTTGAGGAGCTCAATCACGCCATTAGAGAGCTTGTACAAACCTATAATGACTACCGCTTCTACAACCGGGCTACCACACGTCGCCAACAGTTTGTTGAGTTGGAGCAATCCGCCTTAGCCCCATTGCCGCCGACCCGGTATCACCTTCGCTATTACAAGCGAGCCAAAGTACAGAAGATTAGCCATATTTATCTGGGAGTTGACAAAAACTATTACAGTGTACCTCACCGGTTTGTGGGCTGCTATGTAGAGGTGCAGTATACCGCTGATGTAGTGGAGATCTTCTATGAATCAGAGCGTATCGCCCACCACAAGCGTAGCCGGCAAGCAGGCACATACACCACTGTTGGAACCCACATGCCGTCGGCTCATCAGGCCTATAGTGACTGGAATCCCGAGAGGTTTGCCCAACGCGCCCGGCGCATTGGTTGCTATACACAACGCTATATCACCCGGCTCATTGACCAGTACGACTACCCGGAGATTGGCTATAAACAAGCTCAGGGCATCCTGGCTCTTGCTAAACAGAACTCTCCGGAGCGAGTCGAGGCGGCCTGTACTCGCGCGATGGCAGGCTATCGGGCAAGCTACCGAACCATTGTAAACATTCTTACACACCATCTTGATCAAGCCGGCCAGACCGAACTGACGCTGGAGAATCACATCCCGGAACATGATAATATTCGCGGTGAAACGCATTACAAATAACCTTAACTCCATCTAAAATTAGTATAGCTTATGAACCCACATACCACATTGGAAAAAATGCGTGCCATGCGCTTGAAGGCTATGGCCGAGCTGTATCAGCAGTCCTTAGATACCAACATCTACAGCCAGCTCTCTATCGATGAGGTGCTGGCCAGCCTCATTGACACCGAATGGGAAGAGCGTCAGCAGCGCAAAATCGCGGGGCTGATTAAGCAGGCTGGCTTTCGTCAACAGGCCTCGGCCACCGATATTGACTACCATCCCGACCGCGGCCTTGACAAGACGCTGGTAGGGCGGCTACTGGCGCTGAATTTTGTAAAGAAAGCCGAAAACCTCATTATTACCGGCCCGACTGGAACCGGCAAGAGCTGGTTGGGCCAAGCCATCGGTCGTCAGGCGTGTCTAATGTTGCATAAAACCCGATACTTTGTACTGGCCCGGTTTTTTGACCAGGCCAAACTGGCTAAAATTGATGGAAGCTGGCCGAAACTGTTGAAAACCTTATCCAAAACAGACTTGCTTATTCTTGATGATTTTGGCCTGACTCCTATGGATCCGGCTGACCGACAGCTCCTGCTTGATGTGATCGAAAACCGCCATCAGGTCACCTCAACGATGCTTTGCTCACAAATCCCTGTCAGCGGCTGGCATAAACTCATTGGGGAGGGTACCATTGCCGATGCTATTTTAGATCGTGTGGTGTACTCATCTCACCGTATTGAACTCAACGGAGAATCTCTTCGAAAAAAACAAAGCTTGACCTGATAAAATTAAACCCTTAACATCGCTTATGGAAAGTGGCACTATATGCTCCGAAACGACTGGCACTATATCACCGAAATAGCCA
>SLDG01000032.1 GCA_007125355.1 Balneolales bacterium
CCACTGGCCAAATTACCGGCATTAAAAGAATAGTGATGCATACCTGCGCTCAAGGAATCATTTACTAATTGTGCAACTCTTCTGCCAAGAGCGTCATATACTTCCAATAGTACATAAGAAGCCTCAGGAATCTCAAAGCGGATGGTCGTTTCAGGATTAAAGGGATTGGGATAGTTCGGGTACAATTTCCAGTTCGCAGGCTTTTCAATTTGTTCAACTGATACAATCTTTTCTGTGGTAATTTTCACATCACCTAAAGACAACTCTGCCCTTGGACCTGAAAAAATATCTATGTGATGATATTTCCATTTTAACTGCACGTAGGAATGGCCAAGCAAATAATCAGGCAAAGGGATATTTGAAAAATAAGTTGAATGTCCGGCCAGCTCGTTTCGCACATACTCTACTATTCCACCATTTTCATTCAGTATTTCCATAAATGGCTGATTGTTACCTCTGCGACCAAGAAGCCGAATTCCATATAATCTGTTATTAGGCGAAACCGTACCCGCCCTGAAATGAATATATGCAGCATCAATATTTCTTGTATCAAGAGCAAGTAAAGCTGCTCCCAGGTCTCTGTCTCGCCCGGTATTTATGAAAGAAATTCCATCAATGCCAAGCGCATTTATTCTTGTCCTTTTTGTCAGATTGTATGGAAATCCAATATTATCAGAGTCATCTTCATGATACTCATCTTCCGGTATATTATAAGATTCTGATAAATCGTCCTGAATATTAGGATCATCTCTGTCTGACTGCAAAAATACCATTGAGGGTGGAAAACTCCCCTCGGGCTCATCAGGACTCCAATATGAAAATTCATAACTCCCGTTTTCAAATAATGAATGAGCAATGGGATTTATGTCATCAGGTTCAAAAACAGAGGGTTCAAATATGGCTGTCAACTCCGAAACTTCTGCCGGATTAATTGTAATCTCAGGCAGATTACTATCGTAACCATCCCAACCTGCAAACTCATATCCGGCAGTAGCAATTGCTTTTACAGTTACGGGCACACCGGAAAAATATCTTCCTGTAAATGGATACACAGGACTGGTAAGTCCGGCTGTAAATTCATTAATTTTTATTGAATTAAGTTGAATGTATCCACCAGATGTATTATTTGTATTTAATGTAATTTCAACCGTTTCAGCAATATCAAACCGCTCTAAAAGCTGTTCATAAATTACTTCAGAACGTAGCTCTATAAACTCTTTCATGGTGTTAACCTCTGCCATCCACTCCTGATAGTCGGCAGGGTAATTCCATCTGTACATGTGTTCTTGTATCTCAGATTCAATTTTTTCACTTGCATGCTCAATTAATGCAAACGTGTGTCCTTCTGAAAGCACCGTATGCATATGATCAGCAAACCGATTAATGAAATTAGATCTGAAATTGTCATTCACAATCAAAGAAAGAAACAATTCATTGTGCCATTCATTAGAAAATATTCTATCGAGATTATTGTGATAATGGGGGATTTCGAAAATCCCAAAACCGTTATCTATATCATTAATTAACCATCTGAACCTGCCATCTTTTATTCCAGCTTCAGGTGAGTATTCATTACGAGTTCTGAACATACGCACATTCGTTTGGGGCCAATCTGTGTTTGACGCGAAAACATTCAGTACAGTTTGATTAATAAAGCTGTCAATATCCATCATTGTGAGTATGTGCTCATAATGTTCTTGTTCAGACAAGTCGTTTTCCAGGGCGTAGTCTAACATTGCCATGTAAAAAGTACGACTCCCATCAGAAACCTGAGGTTCTCTGTTATGATAGATATCCAAATAGTCAAGATTATCACGATCTATATCATAATTCCTGTTGAAATAATGCCGGTCATACCGCTCACGCAAGTTATAAATCCCCCAATATTCGCCATTAATAAACTTAATCACAGGCTGAAAATCTTGCACTTCGGTTTCGGTACTTCTATAAAACTGGTGCGTTATGGCATCCCTGAAATACGTGGCGGCAAAGTCATTGCCTGAATTTCTAAGAATAAACCTGTTAAAACGCTGACTCGGTTGCTGAGGGAAAAGCGGATATTCAAACCGCGATGTTCCATAATCTGACCTTGAGTACAGCCTAAGACTCTTTAGTGGAAACATTCTGCTAAAATTGCCATGAATTCTGACTCCGGCAAAATGTGCGAATCCGATTTCGCCGTCGGGTTCAAAGAACTCAATATGAACCTCACGTTCCCAATCACGCCCCCTTTGATGGTAGTTCCCCGTCATCAAGTTGCCATCAAAATGGATACCGGGTACCATAATGCCATCCTCAAAATCGAACAGGCCATGCGGATCTGTGATTATTGAAATTACAGGTAGCGAATAACGGCCGGAGCCAGCATTATCTATAAAAAATGTTCCACCAAAAGTCTCTCCAGAACTTCCATTATCATTGAAGCAGGATACTAACAAGGCATGAGCTTTATCCTGTTTTGTGCACGTCGTCGTGTCTTCAAATTTGAGGGTATAAAAAATAATAAGTTACGAGAATCAAGTTGAATAGCGCTGCTTGCCAAAAATGAATGCGGATTATCCGGCCCAGGTGATGTTCCATCGTTTGTAACCCATGCATTAGAGAAGTTCGAAGGACAATTAATTGTTAGCTCTATATCATCCGTATAAAACCCCGGATTATGCGAAAATTCAGGTGCCTGAGCATGCAGCTTAGACCAAATAAGAGTAAAAATTAAAGACAAAAAACATATATAAATACCATTATATTTTACAACCCGCATAAAGCCAAACTTTTTGATTAACAATTTTAGGGAGTTTAACAAATGTTTAGAGACGAATCAAAAAAACTACAAATACTCACCAATTTTGGGTAAAAATATCCCTTAAGAAAATCGAATTCGTTTTCTTAAATTATCCTGATATCTAATTTTAATCTTATTCAAAATTCCAAATAATCGGATGTCTGATACTATGCAGAATGATATGAGAGCGTGAGAAACAATGAAAATCGGACTCATTTCTGATACCCATAATTATTTTGATCCACAATTAATCGAATACTTCTCCAGCTGTGATGAAATTTGGCATGCCGGCGATTTTGGAACTATAAAAATTGCCGATGAGCTCAAAAATATTGCACCGTTGAGAGGAGTTTATGGAAATATTGACGGGCAGGATATAAGAAAAGAATTTCCCAAAGATTTACGCTTTGAGTGCGGTGGAGTTCATTTTTTTATGACACACATTGGTGGGAACCCAGGCAGATACGCTATTCCTGTCAGAGGAGAAATCGAGAAAAAGCCCCCCGACGTATTTATTTGCGGGCACAGCCATATCCTCAAAATCGCGAGAGACCATAGCTTGGGAAATAATATGCTGTTTATAAATCCGGGAGCTGCCGGCCGGCATGGTTTTCAACTTCAAAGAACCATACTCAGGTTCGATATATTGGAAAAGAAGCTATGTAATATGGAAGTAATTGTGCTGGATTTATAAAAAAAGGCTCTACAACCCGGATTATTCACCAAGAAATTTTCTTGTTAGCAAGGCGAAGGGGGAAAATCAGCGGAAGGGTACCTGAGTACCCTGAGCACGATTTTTCAACTTCAACGCGGCTAACGTGGAAATTTCGCAGCATTTTAACTACACCAAAATTTAAGTGTGGACAGTATTTATCTAATTCAAAGGTATACAATGATTTATGCTCTAATTTTAATACATTCGTGAATAATTCGGGATAAATCAATTTTTGCAGAGCCTTGTATAATATCTGGAAGAGAAAAAGTCCTTAATAATCCCATTGCACTAATGTGCCTACCTTTTTCTTCTGGGAGACTTTTAACAGATTCCCGCTTGTATTCATATTAAATACAATAATTGGAGTTCTGTTATCACGGCAGAGGGTAAATGCGGTTAAATCCATTACAGAAAGTCGTTTACTAAGTACTTCATCACCGGTAATAGTATCGAACTTTACGGCGTCGGAGTGTTTTTCCGGATCTTTGTCGAATACACCATCTACTCTTGTACCTTTGATGATTACATCTGCTTCTATTTCAATAGCACGTAGTGAGGCCGCAGTATCTGTGGTGAAGTATGGATTTCCGGTTCCGGCGCCAAAAATTACAACCCTGCCTTTTTCGAGGTGCCGAATAGCCCTGCGCCTAATAAATGGCTCGGCAATTTGCTCCATCCGTATAGCCGACTGTAATCGAGTTTGGACACCTTTTTTTTCAAGAGCATCCTGCAAAGCCATGCTGTTAATCATGGTGGCCATCATCCCCATATAATCTCCCTGAACACGATCCATACCCATTGTAGCAGCTTTAAAGCCCCTGAAGATATTCCCACCACCGATTACAATGGCAATCTGCACACCACTATCATAAACGAGCTTTATTTCTTCAGCATATTGCTCTAATACGTTTCCATCAATTCCATGGCCTTGTTTTCCAAGAAGAGCTTCACCGCTCAGTTTCAGTAGAATTCTTTTATACATGATTATTCTTCTGGATTTAGATCAAAAAAAAGGCCACCCAATCGGGTAGCCTTTGAAAATGTTTTAGTTTTCGCCAAGTTGCAAACGCTTAAAGGAGCGGACACTTGGTGCACCCTTCTGCTTTAAGTATTCACTGACAGAAACGCTGCCATCTTTAACGAACTTCTGTTCAAGCAACACGCGCTCTTCGAAGAATCGGCGCATTTTACCTTCTGCAGCTTTTTCAGCTATGTTTTCCGGCTTGCCTTCATTAATAAGTTGTTCTTTTGCAATTTCGCGCTCTTTTTCGAGTACGCTTGCGTCAACTTCATCGCGTGTGGCAGCAATCGGAGACATAGCCGCGATTTGCATCGCAACATCTCTTCCTACTTCTTCATCAGAGAGAGCACCTTCGAATTCAACAAGTACGGCAAGCTGGCTTCCCGGGTGAATGTAAGATACAATCTGCCCGTCAGTATCGATTATACTAACAGTGCTGATATCAATCTTTTCACCGATTTTACCAACCAATGTTTCAAGCTGCTTTGCAATGGTGATTCCGTTGTAAGCCTCACCTTTCAGTGCTTCTGCATCACTAATGTTCTTTTCGAAAGCTATTTTTGCAAATGCATCTGCATTTTCCTGAAACTCTTCGTTTCTGGCTACAAAGTCAGTCTCGCAATTGAGCTCAAGAGCTACAGCTTTTTTGCCGTCATCACCGATATATGTTACAATGATGCCTTGCTTTGCCTCACGGTCAGCGCGCTGAGCTGAAACTTTTTGGCCTTTTTTACGCAAATATTCAACTGCTTCTTCCATATTACCGTTTGTCTCGGCGAGGGCTTTCTTACAATCCATCATACCGGCACCGGTCAAATCTCTGAGCTTTTTTACATCTGCTGCTGAAATACTCATAATACTATTCTTGAATTATGTTTAATAACTAATTTTGGGGACGATAACTTAGTTGTCGTCAGATTTCTTCGCACCGGGCTTTCCACCGGTTGTCTTGCGGCGGCGACGGCGACGAGCCGGCTTATCACGCTCGCCCGAACCATCTTCATCATCTTCGGGCTCAAGACTTGGTTCATTACCAGAATCTGATTTTGTTGCGCCACTGTCAGCGGCTTCAAGAGCCAGCTTTTCTTCTTCCATGGCATCTCTTTCAGCCACGCCTTCTATAACAGCATCAGCAATGTTAGATGCAATCAATTGGATTGCTTTGGCTGCATCGTCGTTACATGGAATAATATAATCCGGCACATCGGGGTCGCAATTTGTATCAACCAAAGCGAAGATTGGTATGTTGAGCTTTAATGCTTCATTAATAGCAATATCTTCCTTCACGATATCCACCACAAAAATTGCGCCAGGAACCCTGTTCATATTCGAGATACCGGAAAGAGTCTTCTCCAGTTTTTCTTTCTCTCTGTCAAGCATCAGACGCTCTTTTTTAACGAGGTTCTCGTAAGTACCATCAGTTTGCATGGTTGCAATTTCCTGCATTCTGGAAATACTCTTTCTAACTGTAGAGAAATTTGTAAGCATTCCACCAAGCCAACGATGGGTTACATAAGGCATGCCACAACGATTGGCTTCCTCTTTGATAATTTCCTGAGCTTGTTTCTTTGTACCAACGAAAAGCACCTTTTTGCCTGTTCTTGCAACTTTGGTGACTTCATCGAGGGCTTCCTGAAGTAGTTTGTGGGTTTTATTAAGATCCAGAATATGGATTCCATTACGTTGGATGAAAATAAATTCCTTCATTTTAGGATTCCAACGTCTGGTCAGGTGACCAAAATGCGCTCCTGATTTAAGGAGCTCTTCTATCGATGCTGCTTTAGCCATTTTATTTTATTAGTTTTGAGTTAAGCCTCTACACAGGTCATTCTGCACGGCCATCCCATTAAATGAAAGGGACACTCAGCTGTGACAGTCGCTGTGTATGTGTAGTAAGGACTGTGTAAAAAATGAATTATCTCTTGGAGAACTGGAAACGTTTACGGGCTTTAGGCTGTCCGTATTTCTTACGCTCAACCATGCGGTCGTCGCGGGTAAGAAATCCGTGTGGCTTAAGAACCGCTCTTTTTTCCGGATCAATTTCTACAATAGCGCGTGCAATGCCATGCTGAGCAGCAACGGACTGTCCTGTCATGCCTCCGCCTCTGACAGTAACTTTTACGTCGTAGTCATTTTCCCATTCAGCAACTTTTAACGGAGCTGTAACGAGATTTTGAGTATCGAGAAGAGGGAAATAGTTGTCGAGCGGCTTATTGTTGATTGTGATATTGCCACTGCCTTTTTCCAGGTAAACGCGCGCAGTAGATGTTTTTCTCCTGCCAATGGTGTTAGTTTGAGCCATTTATCTAAATCAGATGGTTATTTTTTCGGGATTTTGTGCAGTTTGCTGATGAACCGGCCCTGCATAAACGCGAAGGTTTTTCATCAACTGGCGGCCAAGCCTGTTTTTTGGAAGCATACCTTTAACAGCTTTGGTTAGTACCTCTGTAGGTTTCTTCTCAAATAATTCTGCCGGGGTAGTAAATTTTTCTCCACCGGGATAACCTGAATAGCTGAAATATTCCTTATCCGTTAATTTCTTGCCGGTAAGGTGAATTTTTTCAGCATTGATAACAACAACATTGTCGCCGGTATCCATGTGCGGTGTAAATTCGGGCTTGTTTTTGCCACGTAAAATAGTTGCTACCTGAGTTGCCAGTCTTCCAAGAGTCTGGCCTTCAGCATCAATTAATACCCATTTTTTCTGGATATCATCCGGTTTTGCTGAGTAAGTTTTGAAATATGGATTTTTCACTGTGTTTAAATTTTTCTTCGATTATCGCAAAGTCACGAAATATAAGACTAATACCCTAAATTAGCAATTCTGTTTTGCTGTGTTTTTTTGCCGGGGGGATTCTCAGGTTGTTAACGTACAACCTGACCAGTGGTACTGCACCTACGGCGCAGATGTAGGTTGGGTTTTCTTATCATATTAAAAAGGTGATGCTTCTCTGAAGCATGTCACCAATTTGATTTGTCTATGCAAGGGCTTTAACCCGAATTATTCACGAAAGTATTAAAATTAAAGCATAAATCATTGTATAATAGTGATATAGATAAATACTTCATTCACTCAAATTTGGGTGTGGTAAAAGTGCTGCGAAATTTCCATGTTAGCCGCGTTAAAGTTGAAAAATCGTGCTCAGGGTACTCAGGTACCCCTCCGCTGATTTTCCCCCTTCGCCTTGCTAACAAGAAAATTTCTTGGTGAATAATCCGGGTTAAATCTTGTTTTCAAGGGTCTTTACAGAAACAAAACTATTCATTAATCAATATTCAATAGACATTTTCAAAGGTGTTTCATCCAAAATTGCATCATTTTCAGGGTTTCGGTATCATCAACAATATCCTGCCACGAAAAATGCGTTTGCATGCCTTCCATTTTTTTATATCCCTGCTTCTGCCAAAAACGATCAAGCGGATGATAATCCTTCGGCTTTTGGGGATGATTTTCCGGCCTGACAACACCGCAAAACGCTGCAATTTTATAATTCATGCTTTTGGCATGTTTCTCTCTTTCAAAAAAGAAACGTTTCCCAAATCCATAGCCTCTGTATTCTTTTAATAAAACAGACTCTCCAAAATAAAACACATCCGCTAAATTGATATCAGCACCAATAAAAGGCTTTTTTACCGCATTGTCTTCTAAATTTAGCGGCATGCCGGATGATGCCCCCACTACCTTTTCACCATCCCTTACCAGTACAATAATTGTATCTTTGCTTTTCAAATATACCTTAAGGTAATTCTCTTCGTACTCTTTAGAGCCTTCATATAAATAGGGGTAGTCCCTAAACACTGCCATACGTAATTGAGCAAGAGCCGGAATAAATGGTACAATTTCTTCACCTTTTACTATTTTTATATCGCAGTTACGAGTTTCCAATATGTCAGATTTTGAAAGTTATAGACAAAATTTATGAGATAATTCTACGAATTTGCCGCATTAATTTATACATCGATTAAAAGTACGAATTCGTCTTAATCCATCGACTAAAAAAAATTCATCGATGGAAAATACCAATTCATCGGGCATCTAAAAAGTTAGTTCATTAGAAATCAATCATTTCGATATATTCATCTACAAAAGAAAGCTGTTTATCGAAATTGCTCAATTCATTCATCGACTTATATATAAGTTGTGTTCAAGTAGAGCAATCAAAATGCCGCGAGTAGCGGTTGTAGTTGTTTAGCAACAAATTTAATCAACAAAAGAAGTATTCAACTTCATTAAACATAAACCTAACACGGAGTGATATGAAACATTCAGTTCTGTCGCTCTCTCTCATGCTTATCGCAACCATGATTTTGTTCGTCGCATGCGACACGCCGAACAAAGTCAGCGATACTGAGAGAGGGAACACAGATCATCTGGAATTAATTATACCAGATGGTTTTACATTCGAAACAACAAAAAGAGTAAACGCAACTATCTCAGCGCACAATTTATCGGCCGATGGAGCTTTGGTCGAATTCTACAATGCCGATCCGACTAAAAATGGACAGGTTGTTGAAAGAGTTTTTGTGAAAGGCGGAGATACTCAAAACGCATTATTGCACATTCCAACTTTCCTTGAGTCTGTTTGGATGGTGTCGCGTGCAAGCAATGGCGTTGTTGAAACCCAGAAGCTAAATTTGGCCGGAACATCGCTTTCTGCTGAAATTGGTGGTTCAATGTCTTTAGCTTCAAGCAGCCTTGTTGCCCGTTATATTTTTAATGAAGGCACAGGCAACGAAGTACTTGACCAAAGTGGATTCGGCACACCGCTCAATCTGGAATTTGGTGCCGGCGTTGACTGGCTGCCCGGACGTAATGGTGTTGAAATTACATCCTCTTCTGCTGCAATCAGAAGTAACGCAGCCGCTACAAAAATTTTCGATGAGCTAACCGGTTCAGGCGAATTTACGATTGAAGTTTGGGGACAGCCAGCAAATTTAACACAAACAGGCCCGGCAAGAATTGTTTCTATTTCTGATGGTTCGGCTAACAGAAACGTAACATTAGGACAAGGGCCATTTGGAGGATCTGGTACAGATATGGAATTCAGGCTTCGAACAACCACTACTAACAATAATGGGTTACCCGGGGTAGTTATACCCGGTACGGTTACAACTAACGAAACCCATTACGTCGTTACCTGGGATGGTTCAGATATTAGATATTTCCAGGATGGCGCACTTGTGGCAAGCTTTCCTAAAACAGGTGACTTAAGCAACTGGAACCCAGCTTATGAACTGATTCTTGGTAATGAAACTGACCTAACCAGGCCATGGCTTGGAGAACTTTATCAAGTTTCAATATACAGTGAAGCTCTTGATGATGCTGAAATTTTGGCGAATTTCAACGAAGGAAGCCTTATTCCTGATATGTTCACATTCGAGAATCCATTCCCTGCAGATGGTGTGTTCGGAACACTCGCTTA
>SLDG01000076.1 GCA_007125355.1 Balneolales bacterium
CCAGGCCTTCGATGGGAAAAACGGCATTTGTTCTTACCGTCGCCAGAAACGCGGCGTTATTCCCTGATGAAGAAAAACAATCGGCAGTGGCTTTATTTAGTCTTGAGATGTCGGATCAGCAACTCATTCAGCGTCTGTTAACCATGGAAGCAAGAGTAAATGCGCAGGATGCCAGAACCGGTCGCCTGAAAGACGAAGATTTTAAACGCCTCATTGAAGCAGCGAGCAGGTTGTACAAAGCAAAAATCTTTATAGACGACACGCCCGGACTTAGTGTGATGGAAATGCGTTCGAAATGTCGCAGGCTTAAAAGCGAGCACAATATCGGGATGGTTGTGGTCGATTATCTGCAGCTGATGAGAGGGCAGGGCAATGACCGGAATTCTAACAGGGAACAAGAAATTGCGCAGATTTCACGTGGCCTGAAAGCTCTGGCTAAAGAATTGGATGTGCCAGTAATTGCACTTTCGCAGCTTAGCCGGGCTGTTGAGCAAAGAGGAGGAAGCAAGCGTCCACAACTTAGTGATTTGCGTGAAAGTGGATCGATTGAGCAGGATGCCGATGTGGTTTGCTTTTTATACCGCCCTGAGTATTACCAAATCACTACAGACGAAGAAGGCCACTCCACAGCCGGCATAGCGGAGGTCATTATCGGAAAGCAGCGGAATGGCCCGGTTGGAACTGTAAGGCTCAACTTCGTTAAAGAATATGCCCGCTTCGAAAATCTTACAAGTTCATTCGGCGGCGAAGTCCCCGTTGATGATATGTCACTCGACCCATTTGACGCCGACGATCTCTCCGGAGATTCCCCATCCAGGCCAAAAATTCCCCCATCCGGCCCCGATTCACTCCCGGATGATGATGCGCCGTTTTAGAGACGCATTAGGGCAAACACAAAGACTCTAAGACACAAAGTTCACGAATAAAAGGTGATATTAGCCTGTTGGTGAGCTAAGTTTAATGTTATGACGGGTCGAGCCAGTTTTTGAGTTCAAAACAAGAACAAGAAAAACGACAATTCATCAATCGGGTTAACGAAATATCTAACACACCCAACAACCCGCGCACGGTTTTCCTGCATTTTATGGTTATATTTTCTCACAATCATGAGTCATAATCAAGAAGAAAGCCTATTACAGCAAAAGCTGGCAAATCTGCCGCTGAATCCCGGTGTGTATCAGTTCTTAGATGACCGCGGCAAGATTTTGTATGTGGGCAAGGCAAAGAAATTGCGAAACAGAGTCCGGTCATATTTTCAGGATTCAAGAGAGCATACCGGTAAACTTCGGGTTATGGTTTCGAAGGTAAGAGATTTGGAAACCATCATAACCGACTCTGAAGCAGAAGCTCTGATTCTTGAAAACAACCTAATTAAAAAACATCAGCCACGATATAATGTGGCGCTGAGGGATGATAAATCATACCCGTATATCTGCGTGACGCCGGGAGACCGCCCCCGGGTTTTTCCCACTAGGACCGTCTTTAAAGACGGCAGTAAATACTACGGCCCGTATGCCAATGTAGGCAAAATGAAGCACATGCTCGAAGTTATTAGAAAAGCGTTTGGCTTGTGTACGTGCGCCTGCTCCCCAAGAAATATTGATAAAAACCGGGGTATCCCTAAATGGGGCAGCTGTTTTGAAGATTATTTTGAAAATTGTTCAGGCGATCTTGACTTGAGTATCTATCAGGATACGATGAAAAAAGTGGTGCGGTTGCTGAATGGGAAAACGTCATCGCTCATCAGAGAATTAAAAGAGGAGATGCAGTATGCTGCTGAGTCACTTGATTTTGAGCAGGCTGCTTTTTTAAGGGATGGCATCGATGCGCTCCAAAAGTACAGCGAAAAAATGAAAATGGTTACCAATGAGGAAATCAACCGCGATATTTTTGCTGTCCATTCTGATGAAATTGAAGCTGTGGCTTGTGGCGTGCTGTTTAAAATCAGGGAAGGGAAGCTGCTGGGGAGGCACCATAAAATTATAAAAAATATTGAAGGCACGCCAAAGAGTGAACTCGTTCAGGCATTTACCGAAGATTATTACACCGGAGCCGCCGCTGGAATTGAGCCTGATGAAGTGCATGTGAGTGACCCTCTTACAGATGAGGAGCCACTTATGCAATATCTGAGCAGTCAGCTTGGGCGGAAAGTGCCCATCATCCAGCCTCAAATCGGTGAAAAAGCGCAATTGGTAACTATGGCGGTCTCCAATGCGAAATTATTGCTCGGGGAATACATCCTCCAAAAGAAAAAAGCCGAAAAAGACTACATCCCGCATTCACTGCGCAGCCTGCGAGACGACCTCATGCTGCCAAGAATTCCACGGAGAATCGAATGTTTTGATAACTCCAATCTTATGGGCACCGACCCTGTAGCATCCATGGTGTGTTTTGTTGATGCCCAACCAAAAAAATCTGAATATAAACGCTACAACATCAAAAACGTAGAAGGTCCGGATGATTTCGCATCGATGAAAGAAGTGCTTACAAGGCGATATTCAAGGGTGATGGCAGGGAAGGAGCACATCCCCGATTTAATAGTTGTGGATGGTGGAAAAGGGCAACTCTCAAGTGCTGTAGAGGCATTACAGGAAATCGGATTTTATGGACAGGTTCCCATTGTTGGCCTGGCAAAACGACTCGAAGAAATATTTCTGCCCGGTAAAGGCGACCCAATTATGATTCCCAAAACATCATCTGCCTTAAAATTAATGCAGCGGATTCGGGACGAAGCACACCGTTTTGCCATCACTTTCCACAGAGACAAGCGCTCAAAGCGCACATTCCGCTCTGAATTATCTGATATTCCCGGAATAGGAGATAAGCTCTCAAAGCAACTCATTAAAAAATTCGGATCAGTAAAAAAGGTCAAAGAAGCTCAACTTGAGGATATTCAAGCCATTGTAGGAAAACGAACCGGCGAGAGCGTTTATGAGTATTTTAGAGGGAAAGAAGGGGATTAGGATGGGGTGGTTTAGTTGTTTATTTGTTTATTCGATTTTGGCGGAGTTACTTGAAAAGTCTTTTCTAATTTTCAATAATCCGGATAACTTGTAATATATTTCTTTCCATGAAACAAATAGCACTCATATTCTTTACGATTTCTCTGCTTGGCTTCTCCAAAGCCGACTCCCAAACTATTTCGGGTACTTTATCAGCGCATGTCGGACAGGAACTGCGGCTTGATGGTTTTAATGGATTGCAAACCTATACCATCAACAGTACCAGAATCTCCTCTGATGGTAGTTTTACGCTCTCCTATGCCGAAAAGGAGCCGGGAATGGGGATATTAATTACTGCGAATGATGAGACTTTCGTAGTCGTACTTTCAGGAGAAGATATTCGGATAGAGGGAGAGTCGTTATCCATCCCCGAAACACTAAACATAAGTAATTGCCGGGAAAATACACTTTTTGAGCAGTATGCTTCCGAACATGTAAGACGAGAGCAAACATTAACAGCGTGGGCTTATCTGAATAGAATTTATGAAACAGACGAACTGTTTTCTATCCATAATGAACCCCAAAAGGCCATTCTTAAAGAAATAGGACGTATTAAAACAGAGGATGAAGCGTTTCTCGCCGGATTGAATCCGGAATCGTACATCTATTACTACTTGCCTTTGCGTAAACTCGTGAGCTCAGTGTCTGCCGTTGCACAGTTCCGTACAGAGGATATTCCATCTACAATAGAGAGTTTCCGGCACATAGATTATACAGACGACCGTCTCTTCAGAACAGGTTTACTGGGTGATATTATAGAGAGCCATGTGTGGTTAATCGAAAACAGCGGCCGTTCACTCGATTCAGTATTTGTTGAGCTTAACATTTCATTGGATATACTTGCTGAAAACCTCACCGGTAACCCAGACCGGTTCAATGAAATTGCCGAGCGCTTTTTTGATGTTCTTGAGGAACGTAGCCTTTTTACTTCTTCGGAGCATTTGGCGTTAAACCTGCTCAACAATTACGGACAATTTATTTCTAACCGCCTTTCCAATAAGCTCGAGAAGTACCGAAACATGCGCATAGGCAACACAGCGCCGGATATTGAATTTACAGAGCACACGCACCGTCCTGAGCACATCACTGCAACAAGGCTAAGCGAGATTGATGCTGATTATATAATGGTTTTATTTGCAGCACAATGGTGTCCGTTTTGCCGGCAAATGATGCCTGAATTAAGGTCTAAATACCCTGCATGGAGAGAGCATGGTGTGGAAGTAGTAATGATTAATCTGGATGACACTCCTCAGGAATTCAGGCAAATTACAGATGGTGTTACATTCCTGAGTACAACTGATTTCCAACGCTGGAACAGCCCAATGGCTCGGGCATATCACTTAACAAGTATCCCAAAGTACTATCTGTTAAACAGAGACCTTGAAATAATTTTGCGTCCCAACTCTGTGAACCATATGGATGCATGGGTGGATTGGAATCTTATAAAGAATTAAATTCTCCCTGACCAAAATTAGCTGCATTTTTCTAACTACAAAACCGAGAGGTAAAACATGAAACTTATCCGCAATCTTATTGGGCTTCT
The DNA here is from genome assembly GCA_007125355.1 of Balneolales bacterium. Lineage (GTDB taxonomy): Bacteria > Bacteroidota > Rhodothermia > Balneolales > Cyclonatronaceae > SLDG01. The sequence continues at coordinate 4,546 of SLDG01000076.1, forward strand.
TTTTTCGCTTGTTATCTTGTCAGCTGTAGTGGTTATTGTCTATATCTGGGTCAACCCGCCTGTAACTTCAGTATTTATTCAACATAAGTTCAGTACAAGTGAAAGGGTTTCCAAGTTTTGGGTGGATAGTGATTTGATATCCCCTTACATGAAAGATGCGGTTTTAGCATCTGAACGGATAAATTTAGCGCAGCAAACCGGCCTTGATGCAATCAGCGGGATATTAGATGATTTAGTTCCGGTGTTGACTGAGAGAGACGATCGTTCGCTTCAAAAAAGAATTGCTGTGGATTTGTTTTTGTGGAAATCTGACAGCGGATTTGTCCGGTATTTAGAATCTTGGTTTGGTTTTTTAATTCACCTGTTCTGGAGTGAACACAGGATGCTGGAAGTGCATCTAAACACAGCATATTTTGGTGAACATCAGTTTGGTGTACAGGCTGCAGCACAACATTTTTGGCGACTCGATTCAGATCAGGTTGGTCCTGCTCAGGCAACATTGGCGGCTGCGGTTTTGCCAAATACAGATCGTTTTTCGATTAGAAATCCTTCACCTGTCGTTCGAGCGCGTCAGGCTTTAATTATGGCTGAAATGGCAAAATAATAGCTAAGTATTAAATTTGATGTTGCTTACTTAAATAAATAAGTAAATTTTGCCAAATAAGGAATTTTCAATTAAATTATGATATATAAATATTCAAGTGGAGTCTTATTTGAGGTAGCTCAAAGTCTTCTTGAAAAACCTTCAAAAAAACCTACAATTTTAATAAACGCTAAAGAGGCATCAACCGATGAAATTAATTTCTAAAACAATAAAATCTACCTTACCCATTATGGGATTGGTGTTGGCTTTAACACTTTTCAATAATCAATCAGTTCAAGCGCAAGTGTGGGAAAATCTCCCTGGCCATGCTAAAGATGTAGCTGCAGGCGGCGACAGTACAGATGTGGTATGGGTTATAGGAAGGGATGATTCTGCATATAAATGGAATGATAACAGTTTTACATGGCAAACTTTCGGCGGTAGCGCCCAAATGATTGCTGTTGAAACAAATGGTATTCCCTGGGTTGTGAATAATGGTCAGATTTATCGCCTGCGAGGCCAGGTATGGCAAAACATGCCCGGACAAGCCTCAGCCATTGCAGCCGGTGGCGGTGATGTTTGGAAACTTGACAGACAAGGTGTTGCACATAAATGGAATGACGAATCTTTTACATGGCAAAGCTTTGGCGGAAATGGCCAAGTTATTACAGTCGATAGTAATGGAATTCCATGGGTTATAAATAACAGACAAGTGTACCGTTTACGTGGTCAGGTTTGGCAAAATATGCCGGGGAACTTACGCGCTATTGATGCAGGCGGAGGAGAAGTTTGGGGCGTTGGAGATAGCTACAATGTTTTTCGCTGGAATGATGATTCTTTCACCTGGGCTAATGTTGCCGGTAATGCAAGAGCGATAGCTGTTGGCGGAACAGGTACTCCTTACGTTCTGCAACGTACAGGCACTCAGGTATACCGTCTAAGAGGCTGGCAGTAATTTGTTCTCTCATAGTTGAAGGCTATGATTTCAAACTCTTAGCCTTCCTGTTTTGGCCCGCCATTAGTTTGGCGGGCTTTTTTTTAGCCCAAACCATTCATGGCAAAATGAAGTTTTAGACCATAGATGATTTCACTCATTAAAAAAACACATCTTTGATTTTTATAAAAAGAGCAATTAAAAAATACAGATGGGTTACAAAAACCGCCACTAAATTAGCGGCCGATTCTACATCCAGGCTAAAAATGTTAACAGGTGGCCTGTGGCTATTGTTAACAGACTCGGGTAAAAGTAAACTTTCATTTAGAGTACGCATTTCATGTTTTGGTAATAATGCAAAAATTGTAATTAAGGATATTGGCGATTTTGGACTATTAGAGGAAGTATTTTTAAGTGATAATTATCCATTACATAATTATAAAAAGCTATCACTCATTGTAGATTTAGGAGCCAATATTGGCATATCGACTCTTTATTTCTGCATGAAATATCCCGAAGCTGAAATTCATAGTTATGAACCGGATCCGCAAAATTTAGAAAGACTGAGGCTTTTGTCATCTGATTATCCTAATGTAACTGTGTATGACATCGCTGCATGGTCACATAATGATGAACTCGTTTTCTATAGTGATCCACATCGCGGTAGTTCTTCATCGGCTGTTAAAATTAGAGATCGTCAGAAAGAGATTAAAGTAAAGGCCGAACCTCTAAAAGAAATTCTTGGAAAACTTGGTGGCAGACAGGTTGATATCCTCAAGATTGATGTTGAGGGTGCAGAAGAACAAGTCTTTGAGAACTTTAACGATTTTCACCTGATAACTAATTTGGTTGGAGAAATTCATTCTGATTTATGCAATGGAGATAAAGTAATTTCTTTGATAAAAAAACACTACAAAAGTGTGCAAATGGAACCCTTTAATGATGGGAAACGATTCTATATCGCAGCTTCGAACGCCGATGATGTGAGTAATTAACAGGCTTATTTCGTATATTTGATGCTTATTTTAAAAAAATCACAACATAGATTTGGCTGTTCGCTACTTAAAATTTCAACCAGAGAAATATACTCCTTATCGCCGTTGTTAATAAGTCAACATTAATAAATATACTCTAAGCTCTGCTTCTATAATTATCATATTTCCAGATGGATTTTATCCTCAACATACTTAAACCTGTTTTAAGGCTTAATTACAGGTATCCGGGCTTTGTAATTATTGCAGCTCTTGTTATAGCTATAATATCCGGTAGTTTTGCCCTTAAGTTATCTGTAGATACCGATATTGCTAATTTGCTTCCTGATACACACCCAAATGTTCAGGCGCTTGAAAGGCTTAGAGATACCGTTGGCGGCGAAACTGAAATGCGAGTTGTAATTAATTCACCAGATTTTGACGCAAATGTGGCTTTTGCAGATGCTATCATTCCACGGTCAATGCAACTCATAAATCCCAGAAACGGCGAGCCTTTTTTCTCCAGATATGAATTTAGAAGAGATACGGAAGTTTTAAAAGATTACGCCTTATACCTTGCAACGCACAACGAACTGGATGAATTAGAACGGTATTTGATGGATGAAATAGAAGACGCCAAACTTGCCGCGAATCCCTTTTTTGTTGACTTTGAAGATGATTTTGATGACGATGATGGTGAACCAAGTTATGCCCGTGCCGCATTCATGGATGCTTATGCCGATCTTATTCCCTCAGAGTATCCAGTAAGTTCTGACAGCACATCAATTGTACTTAAATTTTTTCCAACCGGATCCCGGAGTGATCTGTCTTTCCTCAGAAACTTGTTCCAACATTATGATGAGTTTATTGAAGAAATGAATCCATCATCTTTCCATGAAGATATGGTTGTGAAGGCAGGTGGACGTCTTAAGCGCCATTTACTTGAAATTGACTCTATTATGAATGATGTTTTGAGTAGTTTTTCGACAGGTATTTCCGGTGTTCTGTTTATGGTGATGCTCTATTTCTTCTGGAAAATCTATTTTAGCTATAAAAAAGGAAGCAGAGAAGAACAAAAAAAAGGTTTTTTCAGTCATATAAAGAGGGTGCCAATCTCTCTTATTATCATTGGAGTGCCACTTTTGGTTAGTTTGACGATAACTTTTGCAATAACCTATTTTGTTCTTGGTGTGCTTAATACTATGACCTCTGTACTTTTTGTAATTCTATTTGGCTTAGGCATTGATTACGGTATTCATTTTTACGCACGCTATCTTGAATTTCGCTCATCCGGCAAAGATGCAATTGTTGCAATTGAACACACGTATATGTCATCAGGCAGGGCTATTATGACCAGCGCTATTACAACTGCACTCGCTTTGTTTGTATTGATTTATGCAGAGTTCCGGGGGTTTTCGGAATTCGGATTCATTTCCGGTTTAGGTATTCTTTTGGCTTATTTGAGCATGATGTATCTGATGCCGGCATTCATCATGTTATTTGAAAAATGGAATTTCATCCTGGTTAACAGAAATACAGAAGGTTCGAATTACGTAAAGAAAATCCCCAAAAGATATCCTTTTGCAAGAACCATTGTGGCTGCCGGATTTTTGATAGTTATATTTGTAATTTTTAACAAGGATAAACTCAACTTTGAATATAATTTCGGAGTCCTTGAGCCCGAATTTCCTGAGTTTGTGGAATTCTCAGAATTAAGTGGAGATGCCGTTTCATCGAATAGAAGAAATCCTGCTTATGTAGTAGCAGATACAGATGAAGAAATAGAAATAATTCTGGAATCCATTCGCAGAATTATGAGGGAAAAAGGAGATGAATCTACTATTCTCGATGTTGAAGCCCTGCAAGAGAGATTCCCAACTACAGAAGAACAAGAACAGGCTAAGCTAACAAGGCTCGCAGATATAAGAATATTGTTGCAGGATCCTTTTATTGCTGATCAGGAAAGTGATGATCTTGATCGTTTAAGGCGCGCTTCTCAAGCTACTGAGCCTCTCAATTTTGAACGATTACCTGATTACTTGACAGAGCGTTTTATTACGCGTGATGGCGAAATAGGCAGGTTTGTGATGATATATCCTTCTGTAGGATTGGCAGACGGACGCAATTCCATTGCATTCAAAAACGAGATTGGCCGTATTGAAACCGCCGATGGTAGTGTCTTCTACAGTGCAAGTACAAGCCTCGTTGCCGCTTCCATGCTCGACCTTATGATACAGGAAAGCTTCGTAATGGTAATGGCTACTTTTATTATGATTTTGATCATGATGTTCATTTCTTTCAGGTCGTTCCGGTGGACAATCATCTCTATGTTACCCTTGGTAATTGGCCTTTCGTGGCTCTTTTTTATTATGATTATTTTCGATATGAGTTTCAATTTCTATAATTTGGTTACTCTACCGGCTATTCTCGGTATTGGAAATGATAATGGTGTCCACCTTGCGAGCCGATATCGCGAAGAGGGTAAAAAAAGCATGTGGAATGTGCTTTCGAGTACCGGACAGCATATTTCCATTGGTTCGTTTACAACGATGCTTGGATTTGCCGGTTTGTTGTTTACAGTTCATCCCGGGTTATTCTCAATTGGCTTGCTTGCAGTTATTGGTATCGGTATGACACTACTTTCAGCTGTAACATTTCTGCCGGCTTTAGTTCAGGTTCTGGAAGACCGCAATTGGATAAAGTTTGATTACAAAAAAAGCAGTAAAGAATAATTGCTCATCAAATAACAAATTTATGGATAAAGCGGGAGCTCAAAAATTACTTAATGAGTGGATCGATTCTGACAGCTTAAGGTTGCATAGCAATATGGTTGCTCAAGCAATGGAAGCCTATGCA
>SLDG01000017.1 GCA_007125355.1 Balneolales bacterium
ACCCGCGATTGTTAAATCATTGGAAAGTTTTTCTATCTAATTAATTTTTCAACAAAATTACTCAAATGTGGGTAATCCGTTTTTTTAATAAATACCCTTTACAAATCACAAGAAGTAAAACCTAAATTAATTATATAATGAAATATTCCATTCTAATTCTCCTATTATCTGTCTCAGTTATTATTTCAACAGCATGTAACAGTCATTCTGATGAACACATGAATGACCACCAGCAAACCGAATCTGTTGACCAACACAATCACCGCGAGCATGAGAGCTCTAATCAATCAGAAAATCAACCGCTTAGTCCGGACCGTATGGCAATGTCGGATGTTGGAAACACACATGTGCATATAGAATACAGCGCACCATCTGTGAGAGAAAGAGAAATATGGGGCGAACTCGTACCGTTTGATGGAATTTGGGTTACAGGTGCTCACATGGCAACTTCTATACAGTTCATGAACGACTTGCTACTTGATGGCAACCCTATCCCTGCCGGCAAATATGCACTTTTTACCATACCGGGTGAAGAAGAATGGACCGTTATCCTTAACGAAAATTGGAACCAACATTTAACAGACGAATATGACCCTGAGTTAGATGTTCTTCGTTTTGAAGTAACTCCCCAAGAAAATGAGTTTACTGAACAACTAACATTTGTAGTACATGGTGGTTTAGAAACAGGTTCGGTTGAATTCATGTGGGAAAATGTCAAGTTCAGTTTTAGTGTAGAAGAACAGTAGAATAATTTAACCCGGATTATTTACCTTTTTTATTTGCTATTTGAAGAGGAAATAACACTACATGGAATTCGATTTTCTCGGAGTGCAGCATTTTAAACACACTCAAGTTTGAGCAAGTAAAGTATTTGACCATATCCTATGTATTCATTGGTTTGTTCTTCATGATCTTATACTTTCATGAATAGTTTGGGTTAATTTTCTCTTTGTCCCACCATTTACAAATACGATTTTGTTTTGCTTGACTTTAAAAGTATACCTCGCTATAATGCAACTTTATTGCATTAAATATTTGTACTAGTTTTTTGAACAAGTATTGAATCATTCGCATTACCTGTAAATCTTATTATTTATCCCCTTTAAAACTAAAAGTGATTAAAGATGCGCTTATCCACTCTTTTCCTTTTTGCCATACTACTTTTCATTAATGCATGTTCTTCAATCCGGCAAGTAGCCGAGCCTTCTAATGTTGTGGCGTTTGAACATAACTGCTTTAATACAGAGACACTTACACACGATGATTTGGCATTAGCAGATTCGCTTCTTTACAACAGTCTGAATAATACCGGCTTGCACACCTTCATCTCTGATTTAAAACCCATGAGCGATGTTATTTCTTTCAGATGGGCGATTGAACCAACTGAAGAAGATGAAAACCCGGCTCTAAATTATATTGTAGAGTATGAACAGTTCAACCGTATTGCAGCTGCCTTATCATGCGGACCGCTTCGTGCTGTCATCACGCCTTTCAGGGTCATCTTCGATGGCGAGCGTTATGTGCAACTTCGTATTGTTCGTACCGATGCCATTGAACGTATTTTAGCCGAATATCCGGAATTCTGGTCGAGATGGGCATTTGCATCCGGCAGTGACCCTGCTGTTATAATTCAGGTCATGGAATACGAAGACCGCTACGACAGATTCAGGGGATACGGATACCTGTACGGCTACCCTGCTTATGCGGTTGACTTTTTTGTTGAGGCAGCCAAAACCCAGTCAGAAACCGGCGAGTTTGTCGAGCGCGATTTTATGCAAATGCCCGTGGTTAGCGGCAGAACAGGCACATTTGTTTACGCCGTACCCAAAGGCCACGAGAAAAACGAGATTGACAGAGAAATTGAACGTCGGGCAAACGAAAACGTAGCAACGTTTAACAGCATTTCTTCAAATTTCTATCGGGAGGATGGCAGCTTTGATGCCTTTGGTTTTCTAAGGGAGTTTTATTTGGAAACCTTGCTACTACAATGACATTCTATGAAATTCAATTCTGGTACTACGGCTCTGTTATCAATAAACATATCAGTTAAGTTTACAAATGAGCAATGCTTACTTTGGGATATATTGCATTAAAACCAAATCGCAATCAATCTGCTCTTTTATCTCAATGTGCCCGACTAAAAATGGCACAATATTGAATCGCTCATTTTGAAATACATCGTTGTAAAAATTAGATCTACCCGACAGAAATTTCTTTTCATTTTTAGTAAACACAATCAGTTCAGATGGAGCTCTGTTTATCCTGATATCAGAATCGAATTCCAGGAAACACTCGTGAATATCTCCAATTAATCTTTTGAAGATTTCAACATCTTGCTTTACTGTATATACTGAATCTGTAACAGTAGGTGTATAATTATTCATTACTATTTCGACATTTTTCCTGTCATCATCAGACACCTTTATCTTAATCGTTTCAAATCCCAACCTTCGCACTCCCATTACAACAGGTTTTTCCTGTGAAAAGTACCTTATCCGAAATTCGCCTTCCGGGCCGGTTGCAGTAGAAGAAGTACTTTTATCTATAACTAGTGCCGCACCTTGAACTGCATTGCCGTTTACGTCAACAACTTTTCCACTCATCGTTAAAAGTTCATCATTAAATCCTAAAAAAGATGCGAATAATAGTGCTATTATAATTTTTGATTTCATTCTTTAATTTATTTGAGTCTATAAATTTCAATTGCAGGGTCTTCTGCATGTGAGTTATAAACTATAATCTCACCATCATTATTACTGCCCAATATCCTCACCGGGAAAAAAGTAGTAACATCACTATCGACAGTAAAGCCTTCTACATTTCCTGACGCTATTATATTTGATTCGGTGTCGAATAACTCATAATTCATAACCCATGCGTTATCAATTACCTCGGCATACAAATGTATTTGCTTCTGATCCTGCGTAATCCATCCCAAACTATGCCTGTTAATATTAACTTCAATTGGCTCAGTATCACCAAACATTCTCAACGCCGGCCTTATAGCCCTTGCTCCGGGCCTGACTATTGAATATGGTTCCAGAGAAAATGATTTGACAGAAAACTCCTTGTATTCTTCATAACCAATTACATATTTGAGATGAAGCCCATCATATAAATATGGGGTAAAAATCAGGTTATTTCCTATTTGATTTACATATCCTGTACGCGGACTACCAACAAACCGTTGATAAAATGGATCCGACATATCAAAAACATCATCCATTTTAAAATAACCTTTTTGATATTCGGTTAGGTCTGAACTCCACTGATGCACCAAGTTTTGTGAGCCTGATTCATCCATAGTGTATTCCCTGTAAACCATGTACCAAGAGTCTGTGGAAAAGATGAATGCTGCAGGAGTAATTGTAGCTCCTGTGGTTAACAGAATATCTTTGTGTGTTTTTTCCTTAAAGACTACAAATTTGCTTTGCATTCTGTCATAGGCAACAAGTTTACCATTACCAAAAGCAATACTTGAAGCTTCAATCAATTCTCCGGGTCCTCTGCCACGCGAACCATATTCCCTTACAAAGTCACCATTAATGTTAAACACCCTTAGAACGGGGCTTACCGCATCAGCTACAGCAAACTCCGACTCAGAGATAAAAACAGCAACAGTTGGATTCCCAAAAAAATAGTGTGGGGTATCGCCACTTACAGTTGTAACCTTTTCAAATTGTATATTGGTCAATAAAATGAGCAAACTTAAGAACATCACCTTAATTTCTACTTTACATTATAATAATTCCGTTGATTATCCAACCAGTAATCAATCGTTTCTATCAAATACTCTAAACTATCATCAATTTATTTTAAATTCCACAATATCACTATAGTACTTATGTATTATTTTTTAATATTCATTTGGCTCATGAGCTTAAGATACACAAATTTCTATAGAGAAGATGGCCGCTTTGACGCCTTTGGTTTTCTAAGGAAGTTTTATTTGGAAGCCGCTTTGCCTCGCTGAATCGCAGAGGCTGTCAACTTACTTTTAGGGCATTTTTCTCCAGGTTCTTTTTGTACTGACTTGGCGTATGCATGTACTGCTTTTTGAAGGTTTCTATAAAGTGAGCCTGACTTTTAAATCCGGTATTGTAACATGTTTGAGTTACTGAGTTCCCTTGCTTTAGCATTGTCGCAGCAAGCTTCATTCTTTCAGTATTGATGAATTCTATCGGGCTGACACCCATTTCATTTTTGAAGTATCTGAATAGTGATGCCTTGCTCATGTGCGCAATATTCTCCAGTTCCTTAACGGCAATGCGCCTGTGCAGGTTTTTTTTGATATATCCCAAAAGAACCTGCATGGTAGTATTCTGTTCATTGGAGCCAACTGCTTTTAAAAGAATGGTACGGGCTTCTGACTGAAGCATGTGAACCACCAACCTGGAAGCATTCAAATCTATCAGCAAATCACGGTAAGGAGGCGCATCTGTAAAGCACCTGACGAGATGCTTAAGGTTTTGGTTAAAACGGGTTGTGTTCTTAAAGTGAACATAATTATTATCATCATAGCCCCATGTTCCTGAGTCATTCATCCGGGGTTGAAGCTCATTTATTCTGCCAACAATATGCTGAACCTTATTTCTGTCTATTTCTACAGTTATACATTGTGTTGGATCGTCTTCTTTAGCAACCGGAAAATCAATTTGAATCTTTTGTGATGAGGGTACAACCAAAGATTCATTTGGAACAAAACCGAAAGGTTCAGCGCCATCGAAATGAATTACTTTTTTCCCGGTAATCATACCACAATAAAGCGGGTTTGGTGCCTGTAGCTCTACGCTTTTGGCATTTTGGTAGGTATCATAAATTGAAAACTCAATATCATTTCCCCCAAAAGACCTTCTGTTTTCAATAAGCTTTTTGGGTTTTTTGTCAAGTCGGAGTCGTGAAATCATGAAGCTAAGCTGTGTTTGCAGGTAATTTGATAGAATACTGAATTGTTTTGATACAATACAGTAAGTTTGAATATAATCAAATATGTAACATGAAAAAGCGCTTTTTTAAATAATCATAAAACAAGGATTTAATCATGTTACACGATAGACCTACATTCAAAGAAAAATACGATAATTACATCGGCGGCAAGTTTGTACCGCCTGTAGATGGCGAGTATTTCGGAGCCAACTCACCTATTGACGGAAAAGATTTCGCAATGGTTGCTCGCTCAAATGAGAAAGATATCAACCTTGCGTTAGATGCAGCCCACAAAGCAGCTCCTTCATGGAATAATACCTCGGCCACAGAAAGAGCCATCATTCTTAATAAAATTGCCGACAGAATCGAAGAAAATCTAGAGTATCTGGCTCGGGTAGAAACCGTAGATAATGGCAAAGCCGTAAGAGAAACACTAAATGCTGACCTGCCCTTAGCCGTTGACCACTTTAGATATTTTGCCGGTGTTATCCGAGCTGAAGAAGGTTCAATAGCTGAGTTGGACGCACATACCGTTTCTGTTCAAATTCCCGAGCCTCTTGGTGTTGTGGGCCAAATTATACCCTGGAACTTCCCAATTTTGATGGCTACCTGGAAAATAGCTCCGGCATTAGCAGCCGGTAATTGTACCGTTGTTAAACCGGCCGAGCAAACACCGGTTAGTATTATGGTTTTAATGGAAATCATCGGTGACTTAATTCCACCGGGCGTACTGAATGTAGTTAATGGATTTGGCCCGGAAGCAGGAAAGCCGCTTGCGCAGTCACCCCGCATTTCTAAAGTGGCATTCACAGGCGAAACCACCACCGGCAGGTTAATTATGCAGTATGCATCAGAAAACCTCATTCCCGTTACACTTGAACTTGGCGGTAAAAGTCCGAATATTTTCTTCAATAGTGTGATGGATAAAAAAGATGAATTTTTCGACAAGTGCATGGAAGGCGCGGCCATGTTTGCCTTAAATCAAGGGGAAGTATGTACATGCCCTTCCAGAATTTTAGTTCAGGAAGATATAGCTGAAGAGTTTATTGAAGCCCTTGTAGAAAGAGTCAACAGAATTAAACGCGGCCATCCACTCGATACAGATACAATGATTGGCGCACAGGCTTCAAAAGACCAATACGAAAAAATCATGAATTACATTGATATTGGTAAGCAGGAAAAAGCCGAAGTATTAGTCGGTGGCAATGCATGGCAAAGTCAGGGAAATGGAACCGGCGAAGGCTTCTACATCGAGCCAACTATTTTTAAAGGACATAACAAAATGCGCATTTTCCAGGAAGAAATTTTTGGTCCTGTAGCTTCTCTTACTACGTTTAAAGATGAAGCTGAAGCCTTGGAAATTGCCAATGATACACTTTACGGCTTAGGTGCGGGCGTATTTACACGAGATATGCATCAGGCTTACACTACGCCAAGAAAAATTCAGGCAGGCAGAGTGTGGGTAAATTGCTATCACCTGTATCCTGCACACGCTGCTTTTGGCGGGTATAAGAAATCAGGTATTGGTAGAGAAAATCACAAAATGATGCTCAGTCATTATCGCCAAACCAAAAACCTTCTTATCTCATACAATAAGAACGCGCTGGGCTTCTTCTAAACTCTTAATTATAGGTTGTCACTCCTTTTTGGGGTGACAACATTTCTTATTTTTATGGATACCGAAAAACTTAAAATTACAAACGCAGCAAAGAAAATTATCGATCAGCTCCGCGAAAAATATGGTGAACTTATTTTTCACCAAAGCGGTGGATGCTGTGACGGGTCTTCGCCTATGTGCTTTCAGGATGGAGATTTTATAATTGGCTCAAGTGATATAAAAATTGGGACTATTTACGATTGTGATTTTTTTATCGCCAAAGACCAATACCAATATTGGAAATATTCGCAGTTAATTATTGATGTAACCGAAGGAAGAGGAGCCAGCTTTTCACTTGAAATTCCTTTGGGTGTTCGGTTTGTTATAAAATCCCGTCTGTTCACAGATGAAGAATGGGCAGCAATAGAATCTTCAGAGTGTGAATAAACCGGGTTAATATCTCATCTTGACTTTAATGTCATTGCCCTCTATCATACATGCAACTTAGTTGCAATTTTTTTATGTTTTATGCAAAGGCCATCGCCAATATCCTTTGAAGAAACATAATGCATAGACAGTTATGAGAAATCCGGGAATACAGTATTTTATATGATACACGGATTTTTTCCGTTCTTATATCTGTCAAAAAAATATTTCACTTACGAATCAAAAAGACCTGTCAGGTTTTAAGGTTCGACTGAAAAATCTGAGTCAAATATTCTCAAAACCTGACAGGTCTGCAATCAAAACATTATCAATATAAATCCAAAAAAACAATTAATTACAATGACAAAACATATCCATAAGCTGCTATTTGTTTGTATTACGATGTTGTTTTTTCTGCTGCCCTTTGCAGATGCTTTTGCACAGGATGAAGAAACCCGCCTGCTCCGGTTTCCGGCTACCAATGGCGAGCAAATCGTCTTTACGTTTGCCGGCAATCTTTTCACTGTTGATGTTGAGGGTGGCGTTGCGCGTCAACTTACCAATCACGTCGGCTTCGAAATGTTCCCTCGTTTTTCTCCAGACGGAGCAGAAATTGCCTTCACCGGACAATATGATGGTAACACAGAAGTCTATCTCATTCCCGCCGAAGGTGGCGAACCTCTGCGCTTGACCATCACAGCGACACTGGGCCGTGACGACGTGGGTGACCGAATGGGGCCGAACAATATCGTAATCGGCTGGCATCCCACAGAAGATAAAGTCCTGTACCGCTCCCGCAAACGCTCTTTTAATTCATTTCAGGGGCAGCTCTTCCTTGCAAATCGCGATGGTGATATCTCAGAGCAAGTTCCACTGCCTCGTGGCGGTTTTGCTTCCTACTCTGCTGATGGCTCAAAATTGGCTTATAACCGCATCTTCCGCGAATTCCGCACCTGGAAAAGATACCGGGGCGGTATGGCAGATGATGTTTGGATTCACGATTTCGAAACCAGAGAGACCATCAACCTGACCAACAGCGACTCTCAGGATATCATCCCGATGTGGCATGGGGATAATGTTTATTTCGCATCAGACCGTGACGAAAATCAGCGGATGAATCTTTGGGTTCAGGATGTGAACGGAGGTGAAGCGCGTCAGCTTACGTTTTTTGAGGATTTTGATATCAAATTTCCATCGATTGGCGGCGACCACATCGTATTTGAAAACGGCGGATTTATCTACCGGTTTGATATTGCCACCGAAGAAGTAAACCGGGTCCCAATTCGAATCGTATCCGACAATATTTTTAGTCGTGGCGGCCTGACACAAGTACACGAAATGGTTCAAAATTGGGGGATTTCTCCTGAAGGGAACCGTGCGCTCTTCGGTGCTCGTGGCGATATTTTTACCGTTCCGGCATCGAGTGGCATCACCAGAAATATCACCCAATCTATCGGTGTGCATGAGCGTAATCCTGCGTGGTCACCAAACGGAAACTACATCGCGTACATATCCGATAAAACCGGCGAAAATGAAATATGGGTGCGTCCCCAAGACGGTTCGGGTCAAGCTGTACAGCTGACCGATAATGCGGATACGTATTATTACTCCATCCAATGGTCGCCCGACAGTAAGAAAATTGCGTGGACCGACAAGAAAAACCGCCTGCGTTTTGTACATGTCGATAATAAGCGCGTAACAACTGTAGATACAGCCGAGTATTGGGAAATAACCAACTACACATGGTCACCTGACGGTAAATGGCTCGCTTACACTCGTCCCGAGGTAAAGGGTATGCAGCGTATTTGGATGTACTCTGTGGATTCCGGCGATTCCTTCCCCGTTACCGACAAATGGTATGCTTCATCCGGTCCGGCGTTCAGCGCGTGCGGCAGATATCTGTTTTTTGTTTCCAGCCGTGATTTCAACCCGATTTACAGCTGGACAGAGTGGAACCATGCTTACCAGGATATGGCACGAGTGTATATGATTACGCTGGCAAAAGAAACGCCATCTCCATTTCTCCCCGAAAATGACGAAGTGAACGCAACTGAAGATGAAAGCGAAAGTGAGATTTCGGGAGATAACGTTAAAGTAGATCGCGAAGGTATCATCGACCGGATTATTCAATTACCGGTGCAGCCTTCCAACTATTACAATTTAACCGCAGCAGCCGGACGCATTTACTACATGCGCAACGGCAGCCGGGATCAGCGTCCTTTGCTTTTCATGTACAATATTGCCGATCAGAAAGAAACCGAATTAGGCCATGTGAGCAATTACATCATTTCGGCTGATCGTTCGAAAATGATTGTATTCCATCAAGGGCGTTACGCTATCATCGATTTACCGGCTCAGCCGTTACAAATCAGCGATTATCTGAATCTCGAAAACATGCGCGTAAATCTGGATCGCCGGGCTGAGTGGCTGCAAATTTTTGATGAAAGCTGGCGTCAGATGCGCGACTTTCTCTATGCCGATAACCTGCATGGCGTAGATTGGGATCACATCCGCGAGCTTTATCGTCCCATGGCTGAAGCCGCACGTCATCGTCTCGATCTTACCTATGTAATCGGTGAAATGATTGGCGAATTGAATGTAGGCCATGCTTATGTTGGCGGTGGTGATGTGCCGCAGCCCGACCGTGTAAATCTTGGCCTGCTCGGTGCCGAGCTGAGCCGTGCCGACAATGGTTTTTACCGAATCGACCGGGTTCTGAGAGGACAAAACTGGGTAACCGGCCGTCGCTCTCCACTTACAGAAGTTGGCGCGAGTGTACCTGAGGGACATTACATTATTGCTGTGAATGGCGCGTTGACCAGCCAAATGAACAACATTTTCGAAAGCCTGATTGGTCTGGCAGATGAGTCAGTAATCCTGAAAGTAAACGACAGGCCTCGCGAGCGCGGTGCACGTGAAGTGATTGTGCGTCCGGTTG
>SLDG01000044.1 GCA_007125355.1 Balneolales bacterium
GACGCTAAGTACTCTCCCTTTTATCCAACCTTTGCGCCTTCGCGTCTCTGCGTGCAATCTCTCTCTCGCAAAGACGGCAAGGACGCTAAGTACATTCCCTTTTACCTAACCTTTGCGCCTTCGCGTCTCTGCGTGCAACCAATATTCCTCGAAAACACCGGTAATTTCCATTTTACTGCTTGCCGGTGCAGCCTGGCTCCTTCGCATTTTTGCCGGAAGAATATTTGCCGCCGGTATGCTTATGTACGGCAAAGAGCCAAACTGGGCCGAAATGCTTCGCTGGACGATTAAGGGTACAAGCAGAAAAACAGCCAAAGTTGACTAATCCCCAATAAAATAACTTATCTTTGTGAACTTCGTACATTCGTGTCTTTGTGATTCATTTAAACTCTTGTGAACAGACTAATAAAAAAATTCTAAACCTCATGGCCGAAACAGAAAAAGCAATACCAACTCCCGTAAAACCCGTAGAGCGGATTATTGACCTCGATATTATGCGCGGCATAGCCCTTTTCGGCATTCTGGTCGTAAACCTCTACCTGTTTTCCAATCCCATAGCCATCCTCGGTGCCGATGGCGGCCTTTGGCATCAATGGTATAATGATGCATATTTATTTTTTAGCCGGGTCTTTTTTGAGGGAAAATTCATCACTCTTTTCTCCTTCCTGTTTGGTCTCGGTTTCTACATTTTCACCGAACGCCTGAAGTTGAAAGAATTGCCGGTCAGAATTGTATTCTTCCGAAGAATGCTC
The DNA here is from genome assembly GCA_007125355.1 of Balneolales bacterium. Taxonomy (GTDB): domain Bacteria; phylum Bacteroidota; class Rhodothermia; order Balneolales; family Cyclonatronaceae; genus SLDG01. The sequence goes on from SLDG01000044.1 coordinate 753, forward strand.
CTACTTTTTGCTTTCGGGATGCTGCACTCCACTTTTTTCTGGGCCGGAGATATTTTAGCGCCTTATGCAATAGCGGGTATATTTATCATGCTATTTCTCTACAGAAAAGACAAAACCATTAAAATTTGGATGGTAATTATCATCGGCCTGTTTCTTCTTTTGTTCTCTCTGTTAGTACTGTTCATTATGTGGGGAATGAGCATGCCAGACGTCGCAGAAGGCATTAAAGAAGGATTTGCCGAAGCCAATGATGAATTCCTCGATATGCTTGCCCGTGGCTACGCTGTCTATGCCACCGGTTCATTTGCAGAAATGATGGCCTATCGCAGAGAGGAAATTGCTTTTGTTTGGATGGGGATGTTTATCACACCAATGGGCATCCCGTATATCATAGCCATATTCCTTCTTGGATTTTTAATCGGCCGCAAGGGTCTCCTTGATAATCCCAAATTATTGAGAACCATGCTCATCCCCCGCCGATGGAAATTTCTCATTTGGGGATTAGCTCTGTCCACAATATATGCAACGACTTATCTCTATCAGGACCCAATTATTTTTGACGGATGGCTGTTGCTTCAAATGGCTTCCATAATGTTCGGATCGCCCCTGCTGATGCTTGGTTACTGCGGCTTCATCCTGCATTGGCTTGAAGAGCAAAAAGCCACAGAGTTACTGAAGCGCTTTGCTCCCGTTGGCAGAATGGCGCTGACCAACTATATTCTGCAAACCGTCATTTGTACCATAATCTTTTATGCTTACGGACTTGGCCTGATGGGTAAATACCCGCCAATATTTATTCTCCCACTGGCCATTGCAATCTTTGCCCTGCAAGTATATTTCAGCGAGTGGTATTTTAAAAAATACAAAATGGGTCCGCTTGAGCGAATCTGGCGTATGGGAACATACTTGAAGCGCATTTAGAAACGAATCACTGATGCCATTTGACGATGTTATTCTTGCAATAATCATCTTTGCTTTCGCCATGCTTTACTCTTCTGTCGGGCATGGCGGGGCTTCGGGGTATCTTGCCGCAATGGCTCTTGTGGGGATTAGTCCCGATGTAATGAGGCCGACTGCATTAACGCTCAATATCTTTGTCGCCTCGATCGCCACTGTGAAATACTTCAGGGTTGGAGCATTTTCCTGGCATTTATTCTGGCCTTTTGCGCTCACTTCGGTTCCGCTTGCGTTTCTCGGGGGATCCATAACTCTGCCCGGCCATTTTTATATGCCCTTGGTTGGGTTTGTACTCCTCTTTGCGGCGTGGCGTTCATTCAGTACATCAGCTGAGACGTTGCAAAGCAAAAAAGATCGTCCTCCGCTACTGCTTTTACTGTTTTCAGGGGGATGTATAGGATTGCTTTCCGGTTTAACAGGAGTTGGAGGCGGCATTTTTCTGAGTCCGCTTTTACTATTGTTTCGCTGGGCGGATATCAAAGTGATTTCCGGCATCGCCGCTGCATTTATACTTGTGAATTCATCAGCCGGATTACTGGGCGTCATTTCAGCAGATACCGAACTGCCCGCCTCTCTGCCCTACTGGGTTATAGCAGCTATTGCAGGCGGATTTATTGGATCAGAATACGGCAGCAAACGTCTCGGAAATCCAACCATAAAAAAACTGCTGGCTGGGGTACTCATCATAGCAGGCTTGAAAATGATTTTCACTGGTGGTTAAAAATATAAGTAATCCAGTCTTCGTGCTAACATTATTTGCAATCACTAAGACACCAAGACACAAGGTTCACGAAAGTGTTGGTGTATGTTTTTAAATCA
>SLDG01000305.1 GCA_007125355.1 Balneolales bacterium
AAATCAATAGCAAATTGAAGCATCATGCCAAATGTTAAAAATAGAATAATAACTACTACAGCCATTTTAGGCACGTAACTAAGTGTCATCTCTTGAATAGAGGTTGCAGCCTGAAAAATTGCAATTGACAAACCAACTACTAATGCTCCTAACAAAACGGGAGTTGAAAGGACAACTACCGCCGTTAACATTTCCTGAAGCCAATATATACCAGTTTCTGTATTCATTTTTTTTAGTTTTTTTAGTTAAAGCTTCTTACCATAGATTGTACCAATAAATACCAGCCGTCTGTCAAAACAAACACAAGTATTTTAAAAGGTAATGAAACAAGTACCGGAGGCAAAAAGATAATACCCATTGCAAGTAGTATAGATGCAACCACCAAATCAATTACCATGAAGGGCAAATAAATCATAAAACCGATTTGAAAGGCAATTCTCAGTTCGCTCATGATAAAAGATGGTACTACTACAAAAAGCGGTATATCTTCAACATTATTTACAGTTTCTATACCAACCAAATCCATGAAATACAATAAATCCTGATCACGTGTTTGACGTACCATAAACTCTTTCAATGGAATTGCCGCTTCCGTAAGTGCCTCCACCTGAGTCATTTCTTCATCTATATAAGGCTGTATTGCCCTTTCGTTTATTTCATTAAATGTGGGCATCATGATAAAAATGGTTAGGAATAATGCCAATCCAATAAGTACCTGATTGGGAGGCGATTGCTGGGTCCCAAGTCCCATTCTTAAAAAGAAAAAAACCACTATGATTCGGGTGAAGCATGTCATCATAGTAATAATAGCCGGCCCAAAGGTAAGTATTGTAATCAGAATTAAGGCCTGAATAGCTAATGAGAAATCTTCTGCTTCTCCGCCAATAGAAAGATCAATTTGTGGCAGTGTTTGAGCAAATACAAGATATGGAGAAAACAGAATTTGGCTACTTATACCTTGACCTAGTGTAGATACTGGTAAAAATAGCAGTAATGCTAGTGCTAATTTCAATAAAAGCAGTACTTTTATACTTGAGAATTTTAGCATCCTACTCATAACTTACTATTAAATATACTTTTAAAGCTATTTTCCTTGTCTTCCCTTTGTATAGGTAAATCATTCCATTCGTCTTTAGAATACCTGTGCAATAAGTTTACGTTGGATGATGTAACCCCGATAACCCAAACCTCATTATTTATTTCTATTACCTTAAGGTGTGCGCCTTGACCAACTACATGTTCTGCTATTTTAATAAGGTCTTGAGAAGAGTGCTTATTCTGCCAATTTTTTGTAATTAAGAACACAATTACAAGAATAAACAACAAGACAATAAATGTAGTAAATGCATTTTGGAATATATTGGACGATCGCGTTTTTTGAGTGTTCGAATTTTCAGAAATACTATTTCTTAGGTTGTCTGTTCTCTCTATTGTTTGTGCGCCTGACGTACTGTGTTGATCACTTAGCTCCATTCGTGATATCATAAATAGCCAGACAACGAGTAATACTACAGATATTGAAATAACAACTTTGAGAATTTGCCCCGGCTTAAGGTTACTGGAAGATATTATGTTTCTTAAGTCCATTAAGTTAGCTCAACTAATCTTTGACGAGTTGAAACCAAACTTGATACTTTTACGCCAAAGTGTTCATCAATAACTACTACTTCACCCTTTGCAATAATATGGCCATTCACCAAAATGTCTACAGGCTCACCTGCTAATTTTTCAAGTTCAATTACAGAACCTTTTGATAGTTGCAAAAGCTTTCCAAGAGGTAACTCGATTCTTCCCAGCTCAACTGAAACATCCATATCTACATCAAAAAGCAGATCCATACTTCTACTTTTACCATTATCAAGTATTGGTTGCTCAACAAACTCTTCAAACTCTACATTTCTGGCAGAAATAATTTTTTCAGAACTTAAGTCGCCACCATCTTGTTGATTTGTTTTATGTTCTTTTCCAGTTTCTTTATTTTCAAATACTGTTTGTGCACCATCTGCGCCCCCTTCTTCAACCTTTTTAGCTGTTTGATTGTCTACTTTATCAGCTGCTTCAGATTTATCTTGCTTTGCTTTAGGCTTTTCTGGCTCAATAAATTTATCCGGGTTACCAAATAATAATTCTGATCGTACTTTATGATCTGCTAATCCAGCTACTTCGAGCTTAATAGCAAAGTATTCGTGATGACATAATTTACTTTGTACTTGTTTTTTTGTTAGTACTTCTACTTCAACATCTGTCAGTTTAATCCCATTTTTTTTAAGCTTTGGCTTTAGAGTATCATATAGTTCTTTATGAAACTTTGTGAGTAGATCTCTGGTAATGTCATTATATGATTTCTCTTCAACACCAAGCATTATACTAGATAGCAAGCCAAACCACTCATTATCTAACGCAATTATAGCTTCTATGCCTTCTTTTTTGTCATTAACATATAAAAACACATCTTCTTTTTGCAAGTTTTGCTTTAAATGCTCAATTTCCTGAATATCGTCTGCCGCGATTGTTATACTTGTTTCTTCAAGTAGAACTGAAGTTAGAAAAGTTTCTACATCACTCAGGTATTCTTGTACTATTTCCTTTAGATTATTCATATTATAGAAGTTCTTTTTCGTTAATTTCCATGTCAATATCGAAGATTTTTATAGCTCTTCTACCTCTCAAAACTCCTGGATAAGCGCTCATCTTATTTGTGCCATTTACTAAAACTTTCAGAGGTTTATCTGTTCGTTGTTGTAAGGTAATAGTATTACCTTCTTTCAAGTTAGCAATTTGCTTAATTGTCATTTTTGTTTTTCCTAGTAATGGTCTAATTTTGATATGTGCATTCAAAAGAGTTCGCTTGTAGGAGTCAAAGTCATCTGGAGATAATTTTTCAGTTTTGAATCTGCTGGCACTTTTCATAATTGTACTGCTCATTGCTTCTTTAAGCAGATTATATGAGTATGATATCTTGAATTCTACTTTTGTATCAACACCTAAGTCTATAACTAGACCAATAACAATTGCGGGATCGATAGAATTGAGATGGATATTGTCGGGCTTGCTTTCATAAATTGATGATGAAAATGACAGATCTTTGTAAGGTTCCCAGGCTAAAACTATTTCACTGTTAATTTTACCCATTACCCTAGAAATGATTTTCTCCTCAATTGTAGTTAATGGTCTTTTATCTACTATGTAATCACCTTTACCACCACTTTGCTTGTCTATTATATGTATACAAAAATCAGATGGTAGTACCGTAATGATATCCTCATTTATATTTTTTACCGAAGTGAGATAAATTACACTTGGGGTCTCTATTGCTTTAAGAAAGTCTCTTGAAGTAATTTGATCAATCTTATGTAAGCTAATATCAACTTTCTTACGTAAAGTATTACTAAATACTCTACTTAAATTCCGGGCCAGAACTTCATGGAGAGACCGTAAGCTCCCCATAATTTCCTTACTAAATAATTTGGGTTGCTTAAAATTATAAGTTTCAACCTGAACCTTTTTTTTGTCTCCGCCCATATATGGGTTCGAGAATGCCATTTATCATTGGATTTAAATTATTATTGCATTACATACTTAGTGTAATACAAATTGCGTACCGAATATTCTCCAATTTCACGATTAACAATATTTTTAAGTTCAACCCTCAATCTTTCTCGTTCATTAAAATCCAACAATTGGTCTACTGTTCTGGAAGATAACGATGCATTCATATAGTGTTTAATTCTCTGAGAATGCTGATTTACCAAATCTATATGGTTGCTTTCAGATAATTCTATAGTTGCTTGTACAACAAGATACCTTTGCCCTTGAGAGCCTGCCGGATTTACTATTAATTCATCCATGGTGTACACAACCATTTCTTCTTTCGTGAATGAGTTTACAAAATTAAAGATGCTTGCGTAATTTTTATCTGTAATTATATAGGCAAGGAATGCCTGTATAGTAAAAACAAATACTATTAGGAAATATTTTCCAATTCTAAGAAAATTTGACCCTCTTGCCTTCTCTTCGGTTGCTTCATAAATAATTTCATCTTTGCTCATTAAGAAACTCTCTAAAATCTAAAAATTCATTAATTGGTACATTTTCAAGTGACTCAGAAAAATCTGTATTTTGCATAAGTTTTGTATACAAAAAATATATTTCAACCCTTCTGTTTTGTCTTCTTCCAAATGCTGTTTCATTTGTAGCTATTGGTCTGTACTCCCCAAAACTTGTTGCTTGATAACTTTCTGGTGGCAAGTCTGACTGTCCAATTAGGTATTCAATAACGGAAACTGATCGTGCAGCACCCAGATGCCAATTAGACCGATAGAAAGAGGCTTGTGCAATAGGAACATTATCTGTATGGCCCTGAACTTCTATAGATTCTACCTCCTCATTGATCATTTCTGATATTCTTTCAAGAATAATTATAGCACCGGGTAATATCCGCGAGGAACCGCTGTTAAATGTTAATGAATCACTAAGTGTTATTTTAACTCCTTCAGGGATCATTTCAATTTCAACCTGAGACTCCAAATCATGTGCCTCTAAAAAATCTTCAACAACAATCCACTGATTTGATAATTCCTGTCTGTAGTTGTCTTGGTCTTTGTTAGCTTTGGATATAATTGAACTCTGTTCCATGACACCTACAGAACTCTGGAAATATGATATAAAGTTTTGAAAAACGGACTGATCTATCCCTGGCGTAAGTACATAAAGTAATACGAAAAAAACCATCAGTAATGTAACTAAATCACTGTAAGTTACTAACCAGCTTCCAGTATTTTTCTTAGATCTTGCCATTCTTTACTTTGTTGTTCTATCCACATTTTATAAAACTTTTCATCACGCTCTTTACTAATTCTAAGGTCTTCATGATAACGTGTATATTCAGCTCTGCTGGATGGATCGAGGAATGTTAGCATCTTTTTTTCCATTATTCTTGGGTTTTCGCCTTCTACCATAGACAGTATCCCTACTCTTATCATCTGTTTTCTATTTACATCCAGCTTGCTGAAATACTCCATTTTACCTGCTAATGGTGCAAAAATCATATTGGCCAGTATAGTTCCATATAATGTTGTTATTAACGCTATAGAAAGCCCGGCACCAAGCGATTGAGGATCATCTATATTTTGAAGCATGAGTATCATTCCAATTACAGTACCAATCATACCAAAAGCAGGTGCATATGTAGCCATAGAGTTCAGTACATCTACAGACGTTTCAGACTGACTCTCCATACTCTTTATTTCATCAACCATAATGCTGTCAAGGCTTTCCTTTTTGAAGCCATCAACTGCCAGCCGAAGGCTATTTTCCATGAACTCATTTTCGATATGTTCAATGTCTGCATCAAGAACAAGTAAACCGCCAGCCCGTGCTCTCCTGGAAAACATACTAAGTATTTCCATATCTGTTCTTAAATCGACCGAACTGTTCCTCATTAAACGCGCCATGGCTGAATAACAATCTTTTATATTCTCAAGACTGTAATTAATCATTGTTGCTGCTATTACACCACCTGTAACAATAAGAAAGGATGTGAGGCTCAAAAAAAGCGTTAACGACCCCTGTATCACAATTGCGGATACTATGAGGGTAAATCCCAAGATAAAACCTAATATGGCAGAACGATCTAACATGCTTTATTTATCGGCAAAGTTATGTGAACCTTAAAGGTTTTAGCGACCAAATATTAAGTTTTATTAATTTTTACATGTTCCGGTTAACCCCTTGCATTATATTGATAATTATTCATTTGTAGGCATTCTAAGCTTGTACAATTCAGATTCTTTATACATTTCTCTTCTACAAACACAATGGTTCAGACTATCCAATTATATTAAACTATTCGGTTATCGAAAAGTGTAAATATCGAGCGTAGCGATACAAGCACAGCGCACCAAACGAATGGATTCCTAAGAAGTTAAAAATTTCCGTGAGCCCCATTTCAGTTACAACGTGGTACTCGGGGGCACTCATGTACTCTTTCACAGATTTCCCGTACTCACCTTGCTAAAAAGAAAACTTTATTTTTAAGATGGTATGCCCCAGTAATTACAACCAATGAATAGATTCTGGATATTAATGTATATTAAAAACGCTTCTCTTTTGTCTCATAAAATGATCAAAGAGAAGCGTTTTTAAATTTTTATGCGATTTTTAGAAACGTATTATCGTTTTAGGTTCACAACCTCGTTTAACATTTCATCTGATGTACCAATCACCCGGGCATTTGACTGATAAGCACGTTGCGAAACAATCATATCAGTAAATTCATTTGCCAAATCGACATTAGAGCTTTCAAGTGCCCCGGAACTAATACTGGTACCCGCGAAATTCAGTGCCGTATCAAGAAAGACTTCACCACTTGCAGAGGTTGCCATAAAAAGTCCTCCTTCAACCAGTTCTAAACCACTCTGATTTTGCACCTGGGCTAAAGCTAATTGAGAAAGTGTAATGCTTTGCCCATTATCATAGATTCCTATGACTCTACCATCAGAATCGATATTCAAATCTATTAGCGCGCCCTGCTGATATCCATCCTGACTTACTACCTTTGCACTATTAGATCCAGCAAATTGCGTAAAGCTAATACCTTGCTGATTATCACCTAAAGAAAGTTCAAATGTAGTTGCACTTGCTCCATTACCGGGATCAAAAGTAATTGAAAATGAATTTTCTGAAATAAGATTACCATTTTCATCAAATTCTACAGTGCCATTAAGACCATTAATTATCTCCTGACCGTCGGGAAATTTTGCTGTATATTCCCATTGATTAAATCCAACTTGCTCAAATTCAATTAGTAGTGAATGCGCGCGACCTAAATTATCATAAACCGTTGTACTCATAATTTGGGTATTTGTTGCCCCCTGCTGTGTAACTTCGAAGGCTGGCATGTTAAGTTCACCTGTGCCATTAACTGCTATTGAGTCAATACCAAGCTGACTATCACCTAACTGATTTGATCTAAGTTGTAGAATGCCATCAACCATTGTTAATGATCCTTCATCGTCATCTAATTCAGCATTAAAAGCATCAACCATATCACCTAAAGTATCACCGACACTATAAGTATACGTAATCGTTTGTGGTGTACCATCGTTTAGAGTTATCTGAAACTCTATTTGATCACCAGCATCTAACGGAGCTGTTGTTTGATCTAATTCATTTAAAGCTGTTGTTAAACTCGCAGCCTGTCCCTCATTAGTGAAACTGTTCAATGCTTGTAAAAACTGTACAGTACTGGTATTGGCATTAAGATTTCCTGCAAGCTTAACCAAACTTGTTTGCTTAGGCGCTAATGCATTTTCAAAATCAACTTGAATATTGTTTGCTCTACCACCTGATAATATATTACCAGCTGAATCTGCATTATAGCCCTGAACAAATCGACCGTTTTGATCAACTAAAAACCCATCTCTATTAAATGTAAAGTTACCTGCTCTGGTCATTAAGTCCTGTCGCCCATCATTAACTACGAAAAAACCATCACCTTGTATGGCTAAATCTGTACCAATACCAGTAGCTTGTATAGCACCTTGAGAAAAGTTTCTATCAATAGATGCTACCCGAACCCCAAGACCTACTTGATTACTTGCTTGTGGTGATGATTCACCGCCACCCGGCCTTACAAGTCGCTGATTCATCATTTCTGAAAAGGAAACTCTGGAGGATTTAAATCCTGCTGTTTCTACATTGGCAATATTATTACCAATAACATCCATTTTGGTTTGAAATGCTCTCAAACCACTTACACCTGAGTTTAAAGATCTAATTAAAGACATATTTTTCTCCTGCTTTTTTGTTATAAGAGTTCTTTTTCAGACCTCTTTTTGTTGATTGATGGAAATTCTATTACTTACTATTCGAAACTTTTGCTTGCACTTATCTATTGAATTTAATTAACTCTGTTGAATCGAAGTTGCTCCTTGAAATGATGGTTTTCCGCTAACTGGATTACTAACCTCTTCAACATCTCCGATTGGAATAGCAATGTTATTAACAATTATGTAGACACCATCTTCCTCGAAACGAACCTTGTCTACAACACCTATTGTATATACTAATGCATTTACACTTGAATCTTCATTTGACGCATTTATTTCAATGGTATATTCACCCTCCATGAGTTGAACACCACTATCATTCAAGCCATCCCAATTCCAGGTATTATCACCTGATGGTACACCTTCTATAACCTCTCTTCTGACTTCAGCACCGGAGCTATTGCGAATGATAATCTCAACTTTTTCAGCGGAGTTATTCAATTTGTAATTAATAGTTGGTGGTGCATCTGGATATAAATGGACTTGATTGCTCAAAGCTTTAACACTTTTACCGGTTAATGATGTTGCCATAGAGTTAATCATACTCATACTCATTAAGTCCTGACTTTGCTTGAGTATTTTTAATTCCTGATTAACACCTATGAGCTGTTCAACTGTATTAAATTGTGCAAGCTGTGCTGCAAAATCAGCACCATCTAATGGACTCATAGGATCCTGATTCCTCATTTGAGTTACAAGTAAGTGGAGAAACTCTTGTTGACCCAGCTTGTTCTTGTTCTCTGTATCACGCTGCATAAAAGTTTGTGATGTAAGTGAGTTTAATGCTTGAATATTCATATTTTTTTATTTTTTAAGCTGTCCATTCCATTTGGTTATAACCAAATGACCTTACTTTATGTTGAGACTGACTTTCACTATTATCTGTTATCGAATTGTCTAAACTATTCTCTGTAACTTGTTGTAAGACCTTTCCTTCTTTTTCTGCATCATCTGAAAATGTAAATCCTGAATCTTCTTTTTGATTATCAAAAAATAGTTCAATTTTTAGCTTGCATTCTTTTTCCAAATGATCCCGAATTTCTTGCTGATACATCTGTAGTAACTTGTTCAACTCAGGAGTCACTGAACCAATTCTTAATTGAAGCATACCATCTTTTTCTCTGGCAGAAAATTGAATTTTGCTTCCATCATCCAATGTGAATTGTTGCCTTACAGTTGTATCTTGTGCTTTTTTATTGCTTACTGTACTAAGAACAGCATTATTAAGACCACTTATTATATCTCTGCCTGAGGTTGTTCCTGGTAAATGATAGCCAAAATTATTTGCTTTCATTTTTCTCGTGACGTTAATGTCTTGTTCATCGGTACCAGATTGATCTACGTGATTTTTTTTTAATTCATAATTTAGATCTTCACTATATAGCTTTGTTTGAAATATGCCATGATTATCTGAAGATAGCCTGATTTGTGGCCGATCATTTTGTAATGGGATATCCTTTATCTCAATTAATGGCCTGCGAGTTGCCTTTTCTGTGCTTCTTCTATTATCGACATTGTTAATAATTTCCCTTTTTACATTATGATTAGTTCTGACCTTTTGCTCAGTAGTAGTAACATGCTGCTGGGCTTCAATCTCATTCTTGTAATACGTGTTATACAATTCACCGATATAGCGTGTTTGAGCTGATGTATTCAAAGATTCTCTTGTTTCCAGAGTGTTAACAAAATCATCCCTCTGACCTTGAATATGTACTACACGCTGTAAATAGCGGTTCATAATTTCGTTTTGCTTTGAGTTTCTGACTACATTATTGTCATAATTGTTTTCAGATTCAAAGCTTGAGATACTCGGCGTCTGGCTTATACGTGTCGCTTCCCTTTGACCCTCCAACACAGGTTCTGTTGACTTTACCGTAACCTGTTGTTGTGACAATTCAGGACGCAACGCTTGTGCTGTACTACTGCCTGTAAATGAAGTACCCTGAGGCTGCAATGAAGGCTGTGGCTGCATAGCCGGAACCGGCTGTGCTGTTCCCTGCGGCCTTCCGCCCAAAATCGTT
>SLDG01000079.1 GCA_007125355.1 Balneolales bacterium
GCCGCCCATTGGCGCTGACTCCTAAGCCACAAGTGCCTGTTTTCCATGAGAAATTCTACACCGTGTTCTTTTGGTGTAATGGGATACTCTTTTGTGAACTGAATCACCTCAATATCAGTAACATGCAGCTCATATCCCCCTACACTGCGGTCATCCTTCTTAACATTTCCCAAAATTCTGAGAGATGATTCCTGTGTAAGTTTTTCGGCCGTTTCCCAGACTTTTTCATCAACATCGTCTTTTGCAACGATGCATTGGCAAAGTCCGGAACCATCTCTCATTACTATAAATACCAGTGCTTTACTGGATCTGATGTTGTGTACCCACCCCTGCAATGTGGCCTTATGGCCGTCGAAACGGCTAATTCTATGAATGGTCGTCGTATTTTCAGTTGTCATTTTTCTTCCGGCAATAATACTGTTTCAGTAAATTCATCTTTCAAAAAAAAGTTCTCGGCAAAGGTACGAATTTCCTTTGAAGTTACAGCATCAATTTGATCTACTAATTCATCCAAAGAAATATATCTGTCGAAATACAATTCGCTTTTGGCCAACCTTGTCATTCTGCTGCTCATACTTTCCTGAGCGAGAAGTAATTTGCCCTTAAGCTGTGTTTTGGCCTCTGCAAGCTCCTGGTCGGCAATATTCTCTTTGCAAAGTTGCTCTAATTCGTTGTAAACAAGTTCCTGAACATGGGAGACATAATCTTTATCGGTTCCTACATACACACCAAACATACCGGTGTCTTTGTAAGCCTGATTAAAAGACTGAATAGAGTAACAATAGCCGTACTTTTCCCGCACATTCTGGTGCAACCTCGAACTCATCCCGCTTCCAAGAATTGTATTCGCAATCAACAACTTATAGCGCTCATCATGGTTTGTGCTTAGAGCCCTGCGTCCGATTATCAAATGGGTTTGTTCAATGGGTTTTGTAATTTCTTTCCGCTTCTTGCCATACGGTGTTAAGGGCAGTGTTTTCACATCTTCGAATGGAGTTTCTGCATCGGGGAAGTATCCCTGTACTAATTCAAGTACTTGTTCGTGCGTTGCATTTCCGGCCACAGAAATAACAATATTCGAAGGGTGATAACGATGTTTGAGATAGTCAAGCAGATCTTCACGGGTAAAGCTGTTTACCGTGTTTTCATAGCCGATTATTGGCCTGCCGAGTGGATGTCCTTCGAAAATCAGCCCGTTGAACTGCTCGAATACGTAATCATCCGGACTATCGCGGTACATTTTCATTTCTTCTACTACCACTTTCTTTTCTTTCTCTATTTCCGCTTCAGGGAAAATAGAATTCAGCACCATATCAGAAAGGACATCAATAGCTTTTTCAAGTTCGGAATCGAGACAGCGGGTGTAGTAGCAGGTATATTCGCTTGAAGTGAAGGCGTTCATAAATCCGCCAACTGCTTCCATCGTTTGTGCTATTTGGAAGGATGTTCGTTTCTCAGTGCCTTTAAAAAGCATGTGTTCGAGGAAATGCGTAATCCCCGCCTGTCGGTCGGTTTCGTCTCTGCTTCCGGTTTTAATCCATATTCCAACAGAAAGGCTTCTTACAGAATTGATATGTTCTGTAATAACTCTAAGGCCGTTTTTGAGTGTCGTTTTTTTGATGTTCTCTGCTTCTTTATTCGTCATTCTGTCTTACTAAAAATTAATGCATGTAAACTGGAAAAAATAAAAGCACCGAAGTTTTAACTAACGGCGCTTTTAGAACGTTTCGCTAACATGAGTTAAAGAACTGAATTACTCAGCATCTTCTTTCTCAAGTAATACTTTTCTTGAAAGTCTCAACTTACCACCGTTTTCAATGCGGACAAGTTTAACTTCAATTTTATCACCTTCCTGAAGAACGTCTTCTACACGTCTGATACGCTCATGGGCGATTTCAGAGATGTGAAGTAAGCCGTCCTTGCCGGGCATAATTTCTACAAACGCGCCATACTCTTTAATAGAGCGAACGGTTCCTTCGTAAATAGCGCCTTCTTCGGGCTTACCGGCAATTGACTTAATTCTGTCAAGGGCAGCCTGGGCTTTTTCCTGATTGTCAGCTGCAATAGTAACAATGCCTTTGTTGCCTTCTTCTTCAATAATGATTTCAGTACCGGTTTCTTTCTGAATAGCCTGTATTACTTTACCACCCGGGCCTATAATAGCACCAATCATATCAGAATCTATTTCATATCGGGTGAATGAAGGAGCGTATTCAGAGAGTTTTTCTCTCGGTACAGAAATGGTTTCAGCCATCTTGCCAAGAATATGTAATCTGCCCTCTTTAGCCTGCATAAGCGCCTGATGCATCACATCAGAACTTATACCCTGCACTTTAATATCCATTTGGCAAGCGGTTATTCCATCTGCCGTTCCGGTAACTTTAAAATCCATATCACCGAAATGATCTTCTTCTCCGGAGATATCAGACAAAATCATATGAGTATCATCACCGACACATAGTCCCATTGCAATTCCTGCAACCGGCTTTTTGATTGGCACACCGGCATCCATAAGTGCCATAGAACCACCACAAACCGACGCCATTGAAGATGAACCGTTTGATTCGAGAATATCAGAAACTACACGGATGGTGTAACCAAATTCTTCCGCCGACGGCACAACCATCTTCAGTGCTCTTTCAGCAAGGTTGCCGTGACCAATTTCGCGACGGCTGACGCCTCTCATCATGCGGGCTTCACCAACACAATATGGCGGGAAATTGTAATCGAGCATGAAACGCTTCGATTCGGTATCGAAAAGGGTATCTACAGATTGCTCATCGCGTTTTGTACCGAGTGTTACCGTTACAAGCGCCTGAGTTTCACCTCTTGTGAATACTGATGAACCGTGCGTTCTTGGCAGATACCCAACTTCTGTCCAGATATTTCTGATTTCATCTGATTTTCTGCCATCAATACGCATTTTATCATTCAACATCATTGAACGGATAGCCTTTTGCTGTAAATCGTGACAGTAGCTACTGATTTCAGATTCCATTTCCGGGAATTTCTCAGCCAACTTCTCCTGAATTTCAGTCTCAATATCCTTGATGGCTTCTGAGTACGCTTTTTTATCTAACTGCGACTTAGAAGTAGTCAGGTAACGGTCGCCGGCGATTTCTTCAATCGCGCTGTGCAACTCTGTATTTACTTCGGGAGCTTCAATTTCTCTTTTTTCTTTGCCGTATTCTTTTCTCAGGTCTTCCTGGAACGCGCAAAGTGTTTTGATAGACTCATGCGCTTGATTGATAGCGGCGAGCATATCATCTTCTGTAATTTCTTTCATTTCGCCTTCTACCATTACAATACTCTCGGCAGTACCACCAACAGTCAGGTTTACGTCAGATTGGTTTAACTCTTCTATTGTTGGATTTATTATGAATTCACCATCAAGACGGCCAACTCTCACCTGGGCCATGGGTCCCTGAAATGGAGCATCTGAAACATGCAAAGCCGCTGAAGCCGCTACCGCGCCAATCACATCGGCATCATTTTGTCCGTCTGATGAAATTACGTTACAAATTACCTGTGTTTCATTTAAGTAATGCTTTGGGAAAAGAGGCCTTAATGTACGGTCGATTAACCTTGCCGATAATATCTCTTTTTCTGAAGGACGGCCTTCTCTTTTAATAAACCCACCCGGGAATTTACCTCCGGCAGCGTAGGTTTCTCTAAATTCTACAGATAGGGGGAAAAAATCCTGACCCGGTCTTTGTTCTTTGTTAGATACCGCGGTAGCAAGTACCATTGTATCGCCCATACGAGCCACAACCGACCCATGAGCCTGCTTGGCCAAACGGCCTGTTTCTATTGATATCGTCTTTCCAGTTGCAAATTCAACTGATTTAAAATCTGCTTTCATTATATATATGTTCTTTCTGTTTTTTCTGCTTAACTGCTTTTGGAGTAACGCTTGATTGCGCCATCCTGCCGGACAAAGTTTTTCCCTGTTCGGATAAAAAAAAGGCACGAGTTGCCCCGTGCCTAGTGAAGTTTCGGATTACTTTCTGATTCCGAGCTCTTTAATCAGCTTTCTGTACAACTCAATATCTTTTTTCATGAGATAGTTGAGTAATCGGCGTCTTTTACCTACTAACTTTAAGAGGCCCAAACGGGTAGAATGGTCTTTCTTATGCTCTTTGAGGTGTATGGTGAGGCGATTAATTCTTTCAGTGAACAAAGCAACCTGCGCTTCCGCAGAGCCAGTGTCCTGAGCTGATTTGCCGTACTTTTCGAAAATTTCTTTCTTTTCTTCGGTTGTTACATTCATTGGAAATCCTTTTCCGCTTTAGATTAATATCATGCTAAAGTAGAAACTTTAACTTGCAAGCTTATAATATACGCTTTATAAGGCAGATAAACAATTTTCTTTGTCTCTGCCAAGCTGCGATTTAAGCTCATCAATGCCGTTAAATTTCTGCTCCTCGCGTATTCTTTTATGGAAATGCACCTTTAACTGTTTACCGTAAATTTCCTGATTGAAATCAAACATATTTACCTCAATCCGCAGCTCGTTTATGTCTGTAACCGTTGGCCTGTATCCAATGTTCATCATCCCCTTATACACCGTATTTTCAAAATCTACGGTAACAGCATATACTCCATTCAGGGGGATGATTTTCCGGGGATTGTCTACCTTAATGTTAGCGGTTGGATATCCAATTTGCCTGCCTTTTTTATCACCATGTATAACCATTCCCGCAAGTTGATATGGCCTGCCAAGAAAATTCGCCGCCATTTCTACGTTACCCTCGTTGGCAAGTGCTTTTCTTACTGTAGTTGAACTGACCGTAACTTTCTCAACCTCCTGAGCATCCACCATGTGGACATCAAAACCTAATTCCTTCCCCAGTTTTTTTACAGTTGTGATCGTCCCCTCCCGATTTTTCCCAAACTGATGGTCATAACCAATGATAAAATGCTGTACCCCAATTTTACCAAAAACAATTTTCTCAATAAAATCATGAGAACTCAGTAAGGAAAAATCTCTGTCGAATGGAATAACAATCATTTCATCAATACCGTAACCTTGCAGGATTTCAACACGCTCTTCAAGCGTGGTGAGCAGCTTAATTTTGTTATGTCCACCGTGGAGTACTTCTCTGGGATGCGGATTAAACGTTACAACTACACTCCTGCCATTAATCTCACGTGCTTTTTCTACAACTTTGCCAATTAATATCTGATGCCCCTGATGTACGCCGTCAAATGTTCCGACAGTAAGAGCTGTACGCTTGTCGTGGGTAGCATTATCAAGATAAATCAATTTTCCCATGCATATTAAAATTGGTGATGAGTTGTTCTGCGGTCAGCGCACGTTCAACTGAATAAGCTCCTGAAGCTGTTCTTCTCAGAGCCGTCAAATACCCGTGCGTGCCGATTTTTTGGCCTAAATCGTGAGCTATAGTACGAATATAAGTGCCTTTACTGCAAGTGATTGAGACCGAAATTTTTCCGGCTTGCTGATCGAAGTTTAGGATTTCTGTATCATAAATACACACTTCTCTCGCCTTTCGTTCAACTTCAATACCCTGCCTGGCAAGCCTGTAAAGCCTCTCACCTTTATGCTGCAATGCAGAATACATTGGCGGAAATTGTTCGATGTTACCCTGAAAAGACTCCTCAAAAACCGACCTGATATTGTCTAAACTCACATGGCTGAAATCGGAGGTCGCCGTAAATCCTGTTTCGGCGTCGTAGCTCTCCGTTGCTGCTCCCAGTTGAATTTCAGCTATATAGGTTTTGCGTTCATCCTGAATCAGGGAGATGGATTTAGTAGCTTTTCCGGTGCAAACAATCAGAAGTCCGGTTGCCATGGGGTCGAGTGTACCGGCATGTCCGGTTCGCTTGATTCCGGTGAGTTTACGAATGAGCCCCACTACTCTGAAACTGCTCCAGCCTTTGGGCTTATCGGTAAGAAAAACGGCACCACTTGTAAAATCATCGTCCGGCTTGGGTGGATTATTCAGATTAAACTCAGTAAAATCTGAAACAGGCCTCGGTATTTTTTTGGGCTTACCGTAACTCAATGTTAGTCATCTGTTCTGTTTTGAGGAGATTCCTTCCTCTTTGCCTCTCTGAAAAGCTTTTCCATCCGCTCAGCGTATTCAGCAGATTCATCCATAAAAAGCTGTATTTCAGGGATTTTCCTTACCTGATGCCTGATCAACTGCGCTAATTCGGCTCTAATTTGTGGGATTTTTTCCTGAAGATGCTCAAACACAAGCGTTTCATTACCGGATGTATCCATAATACTCAAATTAACTCTGGCAATGGCTAAATCGGGCGTCATATTTACACTCGTTATAGTGATAATATTCCCTTTTTGGTAATTCAGAAGAATTCTGCCAAGGTCCTCTTTAAGAACTGAAGCTACTCTTTCTGTACGAATGCTCATATTAATCTTTCAGTTGAGTTATTGCGGTGATGGATACTTTTATTCAATAATAAGTTTACGCTTCTTCTCAACCATTTCATAAGCCTCAATGATGTCTCCGACTTTAATATCGTTGAAATTTTTGATGCTGAGTCCGCACTCATATCCCGAAGCGACTTCCTTAACATCATCTTTGAAACGTTTTAGTGAGGAGATTTCTCCAGAATAAACTACAATTCCGTCACGGATGAGTCGAACTTTTGCATTTCTGTTGATTTTTCCATCAAGCACATAACAACCAGCAATCATGCCTACACCGGGCACTTTGAATGTATCACGCACTTCAATATTGGCTACGATTTTCTCACTTATTTCAGGTGATAACATACCTTCGAGCGCATCGTGAACAAGGTCAACTGCTTCATAAATTACACTAAACAAGCGGATATCTATTTCTTCTTTTTCCGCCAGCTTGCGGGCGTTAGCCGTAGGCCTAACCTGGAAACCTATGATAATAGCGTCTGATGCAGAAGCAAGCAACACATCCGACTCACTGATGGCACCAACGCCGGTGTGTATAATGTTCACTTTTACTTCTTCCGTGCTGAGTTTTATAAGCGAGCCGGAAAGTGCTTCAATTGAGCCATCCACATCACCTTTAATAATTATGTTTAACTCGGAGACATCCCCAATAGACATGCGTCGTGCCAAGTCGTCGAGTGTCATGTGCTTCACTTTGCGCATATCTTGCTCGCGCTTGATTTGCTGACGCTTTATAGCGATTTCTTTGGCTGTTTTTTCGTCATCAGTTACGATGAATTTATCCCCCGCCTGTGGTGTTCCGTCGAAACCGGTTGCCTGTACAGGATCAGATGGGCCGGCTTCCTGAATACGTTTTCCGAATTCATTTTCCATGGCCCGAATACGGCCATAGTGGTTACCTGCAACAAACGAATCGCCGACCTTGATAGTACCTTTTTGGATTAGGAGGTTAGCAACCACACCTTTTCCGCGGTCGAGTTTGGTTTCAAGCACAATACCCGAAGCATTTCTATCGGGATTTGCTTTTAATTCGAGCAATTCAGCTTCAATCAACACTTTCTCAAGCAAATCATCTATACCCATACCTGTGTGCGCGGAAACTTTAGCGCATTGTACATTACCGCCCCAATCTTCAACCAATACATTATGATCAGATAACTGCTGCATGATTTTCTCAGGTGTGGCACCGTCTTTATCCATTTTATTGATGGCAACTACAATAGAAACTCCGGCTGCCTGAGCGTGGTTTATAGCCTCAATGGTTTGCGGCATAACAGAATCATCTGCGGCAACCACAAGAATAACGATATCCGTTACCTGAGCACCACGCGCCCTCATGGCGGTAAATGCTTCGTGGCCGGGTGTATCAAGGAATGTTATTTTTCTTCCGTCGGGTAAGTCTACGGCATAAGCACCTATATGCTGAGTAATACCGCCTGCTTCCCCCTCTGCCACTTTAGATTCTTTAATGAAATCTAGTAAAGAAGTTTTACCGTGATCAACGTGACCCATTACTGTAACAACCGGAGCTCTTGGCACAAGGTCGGCTTCGTCATCTTCTTCCTCTATAAGAATTTCTTCGGCTACGGAATCAGCATCAACAAATTTTATTTCTTTATCAAATTCAGTGGCAATCAGTTCGATTGTGTTTGCATCGAGTCGCTGATTAATGGATACCATCAGTCCCAATTGCATACAACTCGTAATAACAGCCGTTGATGAGACACCCAGCAGATCTGCAAGGTCACTTACAGTAACAAATTCGGTTACTTCTACTACAGAGCTTTCTTCTTCCTGCTGTAAGGCTTCGAGCTCCCTTTTTTCGGCCATCTCCTCTCTTTTCTGCTTACGTCTCTTCTGACGCTGTTTACCTTTGGCACCGGTTTGAATGTTGGAGATGGTTTCTTTTATTTTACTTTCGATTTCTTCCTCAGAAACCTGTGTTTTTGCAGCAGATTTACGAATTCTCTTCTTTTTCTTTTTTCTGCGCGATGAGGAGTCGGTGTCGCTGTCATCATCTGGAACAACTTTTTTAGGTTTGGGCTGTTCCTCTTCTTCAGCAACCTTTGTTTTCTTTCTTTTCTTTTTACTTTTCTTGGAAGGCTTAGTGGGTTCATCACCCTGTAATTGAATTTTTCCAAGAACGGTGGTACCTCTTAGCCTATCCCCCTTCCCTCTAATTATTTCTTCATCTTCCGTGACTTCAGTTTCATCGGTTGTCTCAGCTTTTATATCCTCTGGTTTTGGCTGAGGTTCAACTTCTTTTTCTTGAGCTGTTTCGACCGGTTCGTCGGTGGGATCGGCTTTTTTGGGGGCAACATCTGCTATTTCTTTCTTTTCGGGTTCTTTAGGTGCCGGCTGCTCTTTTTTAACCTCATCAGGTTCCTCTTCTTCAACTTCAACAGGCTCCTCGGGTTCCAATTCTTCAACCGGTTTGGGCACGGTTTCTGGCTCTTCGGGTTTAAGCTCATCCTCAGGAGTGAGCATATCTTCGGGCTCAAGAAACGTCTCTACTGATACGGTTTCAGATTTACTTGATCGCAGCTGTTGTCTGCGCTCCATATAAGCCTCTTTAGAGCGCTCATGATCGAGTTTACTCTTTTTATCCTGACCATATTCTTGCTCAAGAATACTATACATTTCAGGCGTAATTTTTGTATTCGGCTTGTCATCTACGGAGAAATCGTGTTCAGCAAGCAGATCTACTATTGATTGCGTTGAAACGTTAAATTCTTGTGCGACTTTAAATAATCTTTTAGGTTTGGCAGTTGCCGGCATAAAAAGAGTTCTTTCTTACAGTTGTTATATTAATTATTCGAGTTCATCTTCTTCAAATTCTTCGCGAATGGTTTTAAAAATGAGCTCAGCGGTTTTTTCATCAATGCGTTCTTCGGTGCGGCGAACCAGTTCTTTTATGTCCATTTCAAGGACAGAACGGGCAGTATCGCACCCTATATCAAAGAGAATATCAATAACCTCATTGCCGAATTCATCTGCAAATTCAGAGATTTCGATATCATCTTCGAAATCAGGCTCACGGTAAACGTCAATTTCACAATCCGTTAATTGAGAGGCAAGGCGAATATTTACCCCACCCTTACCAATAGCCTTTGAAACCTGTTCGGCGGGCACATATACTTTAGCATTGCGCCCGCTTTCATCCAATTGAACAGAAAGTACACGGGCAGGCTGTAGGGCACGCTTAATAAATTCTATTTTGTCTTTTGTGTAATTAATTACATCAATGTTTTCATTGCAAAGTTCGCGTACAATCGAGTGGATACGAATACCTTTCATACCAACACAGGCTCCTACGGCATCAACGCGGTCATCGTTAGAAATAACGGCCACTTTAGCTCTGTCGCCAGGTTCACGAACAGTTTTAACAATCTCTATGATACCATCATAAA
>SLDG01000296.1 GCA_007125355.1 Balneolales bacterium
GGTGTGCAGCGCGGGTTATTTTCTAACGAGGCTGGTCAGGGTTCATCCCCAATTGCTATGGCTGCCAGTAAAACAGATGAGCCTGTAAGGTCAGGACTCGTTGGCCTGCTTGGCCCATTTATTGATACGCTTATCGTTTGTAGTATAACCGGTTTGGTAATCATTACCACAGGTGCATGGGATAGCTATCACAAGACTTCGGTCCTGCCCGCAGGGCCAAACGTATCCTACACTGTGGATGGCATTGATATTGATGAAACTGCACCAAGAGTGCTCGTTTTTGAAGACGGAATGCCTGTAAACGGACAAATGCTTCGTTTCCGCATTCCTGTAGATACCATGTTCGTTGATACAGAATATTCTATCCCCTTCACAGGCACCATAGATTTTACCGAACGTCCGGTTGCCATGGATGAAGATGGAAATGTACTCGCAAGGCTCCACGGAGGTGTGGTAGAGAACGTGGCTTCGCTGACTACAGTGGCTTTTTCAATCGGATTGAGTCCCATCATTCCATTTGGAGAGCTGATTGTAACACTCGCTATATTCTTCTTTGTAATTTCAACATCCATCAGTTGGAGTTATTATGGAGAAAGATCCATCCATTATTTACTTGGTGAACAGTCTGTATTCCCGTATCGCCTGATATTTGTCCTTGCCCATTTTCTCGGTGCTCTTGGTTCTGTCACTGTCGTTTGGTCTTTCGGGGATGTGATGCTCGGAATCATGGCATTCGTAAATATTACCGGATTGATACTGCTATCGCCGATTATCTACAAGCTGAGTAAGCAGTACACCGATAAACTTAAGTAGGATATTTTTGAGGATAAGTAACATGCAGAACACAGAAAAAATCCTGGAAATTGACCACCCGATTATTGCCAGAGACCTTACAATTTTAAGGAATAAAAGTACAACAACTGATGTTTTCAGGCTGGCTCTTGGGCGGATTTCAACAATATTGGCTTATCACGCCCTGATGAATATCCCCATGAAGGATATACCTGTAGAGACGCCAATACAGATGACTACAGGATATAAAATTGATGCGGAAATAGTGGTCATTCCCATTCTTAGAGCCGGTCTTGGGCTGGTGGATGCCATCACAAATTTCATTCCGGATGCAAGAGTAGGCCACCTCGGCATGTACAGAGATGAGGTAACAAAAAAGCCGGTCGATTACTATGTGAATATCCCAAACGGCATTGAAAACGCACTTGTTTTAGTAGTCGACCCCATGCTTGCAACCGGAGGAAGTGCCTGTGATGCCATTGGATTTTTAAAATCACAGGGAGCAAAAAATATACGATTCACTTGTCTTATTTCGGCACCCGAAGGCGTGGCAAAACTTCAGGAAGAGCATCCGGATGTTTCCATTATTACAGCCGCGATTGATGAAAAACTTAACGAAAATAAGTTTATCGTTCCCGGACTTGGTGATGCCGGCGACCGTATCTTTGGCACGACCTGATTTTAATATTGCGGGTTACATATCTGCATGGCAGAAATAAATAAGAAATATGTTTAAATCAACGTTTCTACTATTTAGGTCAAAACTAAAAGTCTGGTATGAAACATAAAGTCCAAAATTTTCACAGAAAATAAATTGATGCAACGTATCCTTATCTCTTATCTATTCTTGCTGATTATATCGCTGCACTTCTTCTCTGCTTGTTCGGAATTATCTTCTTTTGATGAGAGAGCCATTAATCAGGAACTGGCAGATTCGTTACTTGGAGTAACGGTGAGCAAAGATGTTACTGCAAATATTATTCTTGATGGTTATTTAAGAGTAAAAGCCGAAAGTCCCGCCGCCAGAACCGTTGAAAATGAAGTTGAAAGTTACACACGTTTCATCGGCCCTACTGTTTTTGTTACAGTTTTTGATTCCACAGGCGCTATTGAAACCGAAATTACCAGCCATGAGATGATTTATCACGGGTCATCATCACGATTCCAGTTTGAGGGGGATGTGTTTGTACGCACAAGCGAAAACAGAACTATCCGGTCAGAGCAATTAGAATGGAATGAAATCTCAAAACAAATTTCCGGTCCGGGTTTTGTAATTATCACTTCGCCATCAGACAGCATCACCGGATATGGATTTGTGGGTGATGAAGATTTAATCAGGTACAGGCTTCAACGTGTAACGGGGGAGTTTTCTATAGAATGATTACCTCACCTTTTTTTGGCAAGATTAAATCCCCCAAAAATGCTAACGCGCTATTAACGGGTGCCATTTTCGCGTGTATTTTGATGCTGCCCGTATTGAGTTACAGCCAAACCCAGGTTCGCATTTTACAAGCAGACGAACTTCTTGGGGATGAAACCGAGCTTGGCCCCATCCGGAAAATGATTGGAAACGTAGAGCTTAAAACTGATGACCTTCATGTTTTAGCCGATAGCGCGTACCAGTATCTTGACATAGAACTAATTGAGGCTTTCGGAAATATTGAAATTATTACTGACCGCCAACGAATTTGGGCAGACCGCGTTTGGTATAATACAGCA
>SLDG01000047.1 GCA_007125355.1 Balneolales bacterium
ATAATGGTTTTTTAGAGCCGTTATATTGCCCGTCTTCTGCATTGTTACCATAAAACCTCGGGGCTCCGGGGTAGAACACGTTCAATATCCAAAGCTTTTCATAGCTCAATTATGGTCAATGACTGTGCCCAAAAAGAGATTATGCCACAAGTTGTATATAATTAATTAGTTATAGCGACATTAATCGGCGTGCTATTTCCATATATTGGAATAATTACTACAAATATTGGAAGTTTATTTTCAGAATTAAACCAGCTTCTAAATTCATCGTTCAAAAAGATGTTGGCTTTAAAAAAAGGAGGAACTTCTCAAAGCCATAATGATGCCCCGAATCAATTATTGCTAGTAAAACCTGTCAACCCATTTGATTCAGTAGGAGGTTGGATTTTTAAAAAAGACAAATTGCTGGTTTTAATTAATGATTAGCCTAAAGTGATTTTAAATCAGATATAAGTTGTTCGCTTACCTTTTTGAGGGTGTCTTTGACCAAGATTATCAGCTGCTTTCTTGCTTCTGAATCCCCATCAGCAGGAAACTTTTCTAACGCTCTTATTTTGTCTTTTAGGGTAACTATACCCATGTTGTCTATGCTTGGTTTTATTCGGTGTGCTGTTTTACTAATTTGTTGATAATCGCTGTTTTCTAAGGCATCGTTGAGTTCTGTAATTGCCTCATTAGAAACTTTAACAAAAAGTTGTAGCATGTGCTTAACAAACTTCTCATCGCCATGGCTCAGTTCTTCTAATCCTGTTAGGTCATAAAGAGGTGTATTTGTTATAGAATCCAAAGTTTCGTTTTCTTTTAAATACGGAAACATTTTAGCATAAAGCTCTTCTTCACTAAATGGTTTGGTTACGAAAGTATCCATACCTGCTTTTAAATATCGTTCTATATCATGCCTGAAAGCATTAGCAGTTAATGCAATAATTGGCGTTTTAACTTTCAGTTCATTTCTAAGCTTAAGTGTTGCTTCAAGGCCATCCATTACGGGCATTTGTATATCCATAAGGATTAAATCGAAGTCTTTTTCTTTAACCTTTTTAATTGCTTCCTTACCGTTAATTGCTTCTTCTACAGAGCAACCGAAGAAATGTAGAGATTGTAAGGCAATAAAACGGTTCATCTCGTTATCTTCTACAATAAGAATATGTTTGCCTGTAAAGGTTCCCCTTTCAATTTTTCCTGCTGCAAACCTTAAGTTTGAAGTATCCCCCTTTGGAAGAGATAACTCAAACGATACTGTTGTTCCGCTTCCTTTTTTGCTTTTTATCTCTATATCGCTCCCCATTAAAAGGATCATTTCCCGGGCAATGGCCATACCAAGTCCGGTACCCTCGTATTTACGGTTTGAAGCGCTTTGTTCCTGTGCAAACTTATTAAAGAGTTTCTCGAGAAACTCTTCACTCATACCTATGCCGGTATCTTTAATGGAAAATCTAATGCGTTGTTCCTGAGCGCTATTGTTAACCAAGTCTACACGAAAAGTTACAGAGCCTTTATCTGTAAATTTAATGGCATTTCCCAAAATATTAATCAGTACTTGTCTGATTCTGCCTTCATCTCCAATATGTGCATGATATAAGTTTTCATCAACAACTAAACGAAAATCAATATTTTTTTCCTCAGCCTGACTATACAATATACTGTACGTATTTGTTGCTACTGCCGAAATGCTAAAATCCAAATTTTCGAGTGTCAACTCACCGGATTCTATTTTTGCCATATCCAATATATGGTTCAGGATTGTAAGCAAGTGTTTAGCCGCTGAGTCTGATTGAGCCACATAAAAACGCTGATCTGCACCAAGATTTTGCTTCCCTAGCTCCCGGATCATGCCAATGATTACATTTAAAGGAGTTCTGATCTCATGGCTCATATTTGCCAGGAAGATCTCTTTCGATTTGGCAGCATCTTCGGCAACTGATTTAGCCCTTGCCAGTTCAACCTCTAAATTTTTTTGCTCAGTAATATCAAGATAAATGCCAATACGACCAATTTGTTGACCCCGATCATTATAATTTGGGGCTCCACTAGTAAACCACCATTGTTCCTGGCCTTTTTTGTCTAAAAGTTGAATCTCGAAATTTTCAGAAATATTAAATTCATCGTTCTTTTTTTCTTCATTAATTATATGTTTTTCCTTAACAGTAAATAAGTCGTTAACAATTTGATGCTTCATTTCATCATTTGCATATCCCGACATTTTGCAGAAAGTTTGATTAGCAAACAAAATTCTGCCATCGTTATCTACCTCAAGAAGTCCAAGGTTCATATTTGCGATGATATTTCTATACTTTTCTTCCTGAATGCGAAGTTGATTTTCACCCTTTTTCCGTTTTTGAATGTTAATAATCATCTGAGCGAAAAGATGAAGCAAACGCTGTTCTTTTTCAGTATAATTGTGATGTTTTTGAACCGAGTCAAACCCTACAAAACCGACTAATTCGTTATCACTTTTTATAGGTATGGCAATCAGGCTTTTAATTCCCTGCGGTTCAAGGATTTGGCGTAATCCTTCCTCGCCCTCATTTTCAAGTGCAAATACATCCGGAATATAAAAGGCTTCCCCTCTCTGATGTGCTTCAACCCATTGGGGGAAAAACTCTATTGGCATATTTTGAAGGTTATCTATCTCCGGGACAATACCCTCGTTGCACCATTCATAAGTGTTCGATGTGGTTTCGTTCTCAAAATCGTAATCAAAGATGTAAGAACGGTCAGCATTCACAAAACGTCCCATTTTTTCAAGTGAATCATGTATGGTTATCTCTACATCTTTTAAATCAATATTAATGTACGTTGATGCAATATCTATTAATACTTCCTGTAAAAGCAGTTCATTATCCAGTTCTTCCTGTGCTTCGTATTGACGGCTACGATCCATAATAATGCCATCAATACGTATTGGATGTTGATTTTTATCAAAAATCACTTTAGCCCTGTTTCGCACCCACTTTATTTTTCCATCAGCGGTCTTTATCCGATACTTTTCGTTGAATGATCCCTTGGTTTCAAGTTGTTTATATATTTTTGAAATAATGGCTTGATCTTCTTTAATTATTGCCTTTTCCCACCAAGAGGAATCCTCTAACCATTGCTGTACGGGTATTCCGTACATTGATTCTACTGAAGGGGTCACAAAAATCATTTTGTAATCCGGCAATCGTACAGACCATATCACATCTTCCAGCTCATTAAAAATACTCTCTAACTTTTGCCGTGTTTCTATTACTTCTCTTTGTTGGGATGCATACTCCAGGTTTTTACCAAGTTGATGAATTATTTTTTTTAATTCAAATTTTAGCTCACGTGATAAAGCTTTACTTTTGCCTAAAATCAAACGGCCATATCCGGCCAAAGGGTAGGAATAGTAATGTGAGTTATCTTGAATTATTTCAATAATTTCATTTTTTTTGTCTTTCGTTTCGGCTTCAAGTGCTTTTAGAGCAGTTTTCCATGTAGTATTATTGCTGATTGCTGCGGGCTGTAGATAAAGCATAGTACCCCTCTGACAAACGGCCGCGGCAAAGCACCCCAGTTTTTTCAAATAAACAGGCAGTGTTTTGCGTAAA
This sequence comes from Balneolales bacterium, assembly GCA_007125355.1. GTDB lineage: Bacteria > Bacteroidota > Rhodothermia > Balneolales > Cyclonatronaceae > SLDG01. The sequence goes on from SLDG01000047.1 coordinate 3,573, forward strand.
ATATCCTCAGTATTACCCTCTGGATTTTGACTAAGCACAATTTCCAGGAGTAGTTCAGTATTTAATTTTTCTTGTTCCATTTGGCTACTACTACCGTTTTATTGAATAATTCCAATACTGTACCTCCGGGATTTGCAATTTCCCCTATACTTAGCACGCCATTCATGGGCTTGTCTTTATTAAGTAGAGCGAGTTCCTTGCTAAAATCGTCTTGCATGTAAAGTACTCTTGAAATACAGTCTACGCAGAAATGCTCCCAGTCGTTGTTCATATCTTGAGTAGATGCCACAGATACGGCTTTTTGGGCTCCTTCTAAAAGTGAGTTCATATTCCCGTTCATAATGCGGATATATTCTCCTTCTGGAACATGATCCACAATATGCAACTTACCGTCTTCGGTGGCATATGGATCACGAATAGTCATTTCTGAATCAAGCCGAACCAGCCCTAGCGGATAAGACTTGGCTACATCAAAAAAAGTTTCTTTAGAAATATCAAGATCAGAATGAGCTTTTATTTGTTTTCGATACACATCAAATGCGGGTTCCCAGTTGAGGCTGATAATAGTATTCCCATCAGTTTCAGTTACTTTAATAGGTTCGCTAACGGGTGTCCATCCATGTGCTACCCCTACTTGAATGTTGGTATCCATCACTCCTATAACAGCGGAATTCTCATAAACAGCATCTTTATGAATAATACAAGGGAATGGTTGAAAACTAAGTGAACCTGCACCTCCACCTATATAATTTCCGTACGGCCCCCAAAAGTCATATAAGCTATCAATAAGAGTTGATTTTTGGGGAGCAAGGGCATCTGTAAAGCAGAATATCGCAGGATTATTCGATGAGTTAGCATCAGCATGGTTCGAAATCAGTTGCTTTATCTCTGTGGTATCCTTGCCTAAATCAATCAAAACTGTTTTTAGAACATAACAGAGTGGCAAAGCTAATATACCTTCTTCACGTCGTATACCATCTGCAATTATCTCCGGGAATATGCCTCCAATTAAGGGCTTGGAAAAGGACTTCAATGTAGCTTCCAGGTCCTTTTTGTCGGGTTGCCCTTTATCAGCAATGAATAATAATACAGAACTTACTTTTTGGTGGTTCTGAAATTCTTGTAGTATTTCTTTGAGGGATGTTAAATTTTGACAGTACATGGGTAGGATTAATTGGTTGTTAATTCGCCGCTTTTCAGCAGGTTATAAATGGTTGATTTTCCAATATCAAGAATCTCTGCTGTTTTTATCACATTGTTATCATTTTTTGACAGATAGTATTGAATGATATCGTTGGTATGTTCGCGCAGAGTTTTAGTGCCGGCAATAAGCATATCGCTGCGTACAGCATTGTGCCAGGTAATATCGTCGGGGTGAATTTCATTATTTTCACACATTACTACCGCAAGTTCTACGATAGCTTTAAGTTCTCTAACATTTCCGGGAAATGGATAAGATGCTAATTTTTCACGAGCATCAGGTGACAGAACCGGTGGTTTTATACCGTTTTCTTTTGCAGCTTCTGCAATGAAGTGTTTAGCAAGCAGAAAAATGTCATTCCCTCTTTCTCTGAGTGGGGGGAGTTCGATGGGTAAGCCTATGATTCTGAAGTATAGGTCTTCTCTGAAGTTGCCTTTTTTTACTTCTTCTGACAGGTTTTTGTGTGTGGCGGAAATGAGCCGTATATCAAAGGGGATAGGTTTATTACCACCCACCCGAACAACTTCGCGCTCTTGCAAAACCCGAAGAAGTTTAACTTGCAGGTTCATGTCCATCTCGGCGATTTCATCCAGAAAAATGGTACCACCATTAGCTTCTTCGAATTTACCTTTTTTCTTGCTATCTGCACCGGTAAAAGCACCTTTTTCGTGTCCGAATAGTTCACTTTCTGCCAGGTCTTTTGGTATGGCAGCAACATTTATTGCTATAAAAGGTTTTTTCTTTCTTTCGCTGTTATAGTGTATGGCTTTCGCGAATACTTCTTTTCCGGAACCTGTTTCACCGGTAAGCGATACATTGATGTTTGTCTTTATGGCCTTTTCTACCAGTTTAAATGTTTTTTTTATAGCGGGGCTGTTGCCAATAATGTTTTTTTCAAAACTGAATTTTGAACCGAGTTGCTCTTTCAGTGTTTCGACTTCGTTTCGAAGATTTTGGTTCTCACGAATATTGATAACCGAGCGCCAAAGCAAGTCTTTGGTATGTGCATCTTTAATTATATAATCACGAGCTCCCGATTTAAGTAAGTTCACCGCAACCGAAATCTCTTCTTGTCCACTGATTACTATAATTGGGATACTGTTATTTCTTGACTGAATTTCTTTAAGCAGGCTCTCACCCTTTATGTCCGGTAAGCCGAAATCCATGCAAACTAAATCCGGCTTTTTATAAAGCTGCGATAACATTTCCCGACCTTTTTGAAATAATATTACTTCATAATCCGGATTCAGGGACAGGTGATGTGTAAGTAGTTGGCCATACCAAGGATCATCTTCAACAATAAAAATTTTATAAGACATAGTTTCAAAATTATCTTGATGCTGTGTGTAAGTAGCTCAATTACAAGCTATTAATCTGTTTGGCGTATACAAATAATCTATGCCTTATTTATTAAATTCCAAAAAATAAAAACTGTACAATAATTGGAAGATTTTAGGTTTGACTGCTTTGGTGGAATTACCAATAAATTACTTTCATAAATAGTGGTTAAAAAGTGAGGTTTTAATCAGGCTTTTTCCATTTCGAGTACTTTCTGCTTCCAATAAGCAACCTTGCTGTTAAGGCTAAGTAACCAGGAAATAAGTATAAAAGCTGTCATTAATGAAAGAACCATCAAAGTAAACGTAGTAAGCGTGCCTATCACAATACTAAGGATAATCAATAATCCAGATACTATAATAACAAGCAGTGTTGCAGAACGGTGTTTAATTCCAAGCTGCAAAACAAGGTGGTGAAAATGTGTACGGTCTGCGCGAAAAGGACTGTATCCGTTTTTTGCCCGGCGCCTGTATACACGTAGCGAATCAAGAACAGGCAGGGTTAAAACACCAACCACGACTGAAAGTACAAGTTGAATATTGGGTGTACTCTGAGCAGTCTGCAAAAGGGATATGGCAGAGAGTACCATTATGAAGCCAATGAAAAGTGAGCCAGCATCTCCCATGAATACTTTTGCTTTGCTACTGAAATTAAATCGCATAAAACCAATTAATGCGCCGGTTAATGTCAAGAACAAATATAAAAGCATGAGTTCTCCTGTAATAAAAGCTAAATATCCAAAAAGTATAAAGGCGATGAGCGCAAGACCTGCGGCAAGTCCATCGATACCATCCATAAGGTTGAATGCATTTATTACTCCTGTAATTACAGTAAGAGTTATAACATATTGTACTAAAACGTGTATCTCATAAATACCAAATATTCCGTAAAAAGACTCGATTCGAATTCCGTTTGAAAACGCATAATAAGCCAGACCAACCTGAATAGTGAGTTTAAGGGATGCTCGCAGGTCGGCTTTATCGTCAATAACGCCGATTACCAATAAAATGCCGGCTGCTATCAGCATAAAGGAGATTCCGGAAAGGTCACCCCATGATGGGGCTACAACAAGAAGTGTTGCAATTGCAGAGAACCAAACTGCCAGGCCTCCAATTAATGGAACCTGACCATTATGGGTTTTTCTACTATTGGGTTTATCAACCAGTTGTAACTTAATTGCTGCTACTCTAAGGAGTGGCATGATTGCGAGAACGATGGCTAGTGAAATAACCGGGGTAAGAATTAGATTGGATAGTGACATCATTTTTAATAATTAGCGTTGTGAATAAAAACCTTCTGTGTATTTAATATGCGATAAGCCCAAATTCAGCAGCTCATCGTATGGCAACTCTTCGGAGGCAGAAGCAACCGATGGTTTTACACGGGCTTCCAGGGCTTCTTGCACAAGGCCATTATATTTTTCTGCAATTAGTTTCCAGGTATAGCGTCTTTTTGCAATTTTACCCATAGTTATCCCTAATTTTTGAATATCATTAAGAGTCGAAGATTTAATAATTTGTTTGAGATCTTCTTCTGTATTGAAGTAAAGTGCTTTGTTTTCTGTAGTAACTTTGTTGTAGGAAACGCCAAAAGTGATTATAGGAAGTCCTAAATACATGGCTTCAACTAATGAAGGATTTGTGCCACCGGCTGAGTGACCGTGTATATATAGAACCGCATTTGAGCGAATCAAGTCAAGCTTTTGTTGATCATAAATAGGATCAAGAATCGTGATATTAGCAAAATTCTCGTAGGTTTCTTTTAAATTTTGGCCATATTCACTGTTGTTCCAGTTGCCTACCATAACAAGCCTGTATTCCGGCATTTCAGAAAAAGCTTTGAGTACTACATGTACATTATTTTCCGGCTCAATCCTACAGACTTTAAAAGCGTAGGGGTGAGCCATAAAAGGATAATCAGACTGGTTCGCTTTATCACTTTTAGGTATGGTATGATCGGCACCATATTCAATAATTCGGCTTAATGATCCGTAACGTTGTGCAGTGTAGTCCTGAATGGCTTCGTTATCAGAAATATCGATATGTGAGTATTTAACGGCCAGTCCTTCTGCCCAAAACAAATACCATTTAGCAAACATATTCCATTTGTCGCGTTTCCATTCAATACCATCTATGGAAATAATGATTTTTTTATTCGTAAATAGCTTCACAAAAGGCAAAAGCCATGCCCCTGAGACCCCAAGTACAAGTAACACATCAGCAAAGAATAATGCGTGTATAATAGACCATGTGTCATAAGGAATACTTTGTACACCGTTGGCTTCGAGGGGAACATAATGTAGTTTGGCATTTTTGTAGGAATCTTTACGCTCTTCTTTTTTGTACTTCTTGCCAGAGCAGTATACATGGATATCATACTGATTACCCATATGATTAATTAAATGTTCTGCCAATGTTTCAAAACCACCATAGTTTGCCGGCACGCCAACCGTTCCAATTATTGCTAATGATTTCTTCTTCATGTTTTAATAGAGTTTATTTTAATTGTTTGAGATTTATCTCTTTTAAAACAATGATAATGCCAAAAACTTATAGGTTTTAAATATCAGTTACTTAGGCCGATTTGCGCGATGGGTATTTCCAAATACTGGAACAGTCGTCTTATTCTTGGAGTGGGGCGGGAGGCTTGCTATAACTCCTACACTGACTGCCCGATTCTAAGTATCTTTCAAAATTCTTAAACTACTCTCAACAAAGGCTTTTTCACGAAATGCCTCCAGCTTGATACCGGCATTTTCACTGAATTGAGCATACTTTTTTGAATTGAGAAATAATTGCTGTACGGCTTTTTCTAGTTTATCCGTTTCATGCGGATTAACATGAAAACCGTTAAATCCATCATCAACTATTTCGGTAATTCCGCCAACCGGAGGTACTATTGCAGGAATCCCGAAAGCCATACCCTCTATAATTGTAAGGCCAAATGTTTCTACCCAGCTTTCGGGGTGTGATAAATTCATAATTAAGTCTGCCCATATGTAATGAGGTATCACATTTCTCTGAGTTGGGAATAACTCGAGGTTTTCAGGTAGTTCAACGCCTTTGAAAAACTTCTCAATATCCTTTAATGGTGCATTAATAACCAGCCTGAATCGATATTGTTTTAATTGTTTAGCAACTTTAATAAACTCGAATACGCCTTTATAAACTTTCAGCGAACAAACCATTAGAACATTTTGCGGCATCGTTTTGTCGCGCGGGGTATGCTGCGATTTTTCCACAAATTCATCAGGTATTGCATTATACAGAATATGTGATTTGCATCCATTAATTGGTTCCTGGTTTGCCAGATATTTTGAGACGTACACCACGTCGTTTGCCGTTACCTTAACTATACCGAACAGAAATTTTTTTAATATTAAGGGCTTCATTGTTGTTTCGTGGATATGATAAATCACACGGCAGCCTTTTAATTTACCAAGCAGGGCCGCCCCGAATGGAAGCACGGTATTTACATATATCACGTCCTCTTTTTTCACCAGAAAGAAAAAACGCAGCATCAGCAACATCTGGCTCATCGTTAATGCCCATAACCGGAGAATTCTGTTCTCGTAAAATCGGTACCACACGTTCCTGCGCGTAATCCAAAGCGGTACGCGGGATAAAAACCCGTCATTCTGAAAGCTGGTGCATATTTCTACATCCAAACTGTTTTCATCCCAGCCTTTTACCAGCTGGC